>NZ_JBWDPA010000001.1:0-31781 GCF_056270325.1 Streptomyces sp. RLA012
GTTGAACTGCGCGACCGGCTGAACAGCGACACCGGCCTGCGGCTGGCGACCACGCTCGTGTTCGACCACCCCACGCCCGCCGACCTCGCCCGCCACCTGGCCGATGAGCTCTTCGGGGACGGTCAGGAGTCCGCCGCGGTGCTGCTGGCGGAGGTCGAGAACACGGTCGCGAAGATCATGCAGGGCGGGCCCGACCGTGACATCAGGACCCTCCTCAAGACGCGGCTCAGGACGCTCCTCGCGGAGGTCGAGAGCGCGGAGTTCGACCCGGAGGCGGGGGTGTCCGTGGCCGACCAGCTGGACGATGCCACGGACGAGGAGCTGTTCGACTTCATCAGCCGGCAGCTGGACCAGCCGTAACGGACAGAACCCTGCCCCTGCCCCTGTCCCTGGGCGTCGACGCCGGTTGTTCAGGCATTGGCCCAGGGTCAGGGGCAGGGGCAGAGGCAGGGGTGCGTGGTGGCGCGCAGGTCACTCGTTCCCGCGTCCTTGCACAGAGCGCTCAGCCCGCCGTCCCGGGGCCGGGGCGGACGGCCGGCGGCGGGACGACGGGCAGTGGGCGGACTGCTCCTTGCGGCGGGTCAGTTCCAGGCGACGGGCAGCCGGTCGACCCCGTAGTGCACGGCACGGTCGCGCAGCGGCACCTCGTCCGCGGGCACCGCAAGGCGCAGCTTCGGGAACCGCTCGAACAGCTTGCGCAGACCGGTCCTGAGGGTGGCGCGGGCCAGGTGCTGGCCCAGGCACTGGTGTGCGCCGAAGCCGAGCGCCAGGTGCTTGCGCGGGATACGGGTGACGTCGAGGGAGTCGGGGGCGTCGAAGACCGCGGGGTCGCGGTTGGCGGCGGGCAGCGCCAGCACGACGGTCTGCCCGGCCTTGACGGTGACGCCGCCGATCTCGACGTCCTCCAGCGCGCAGCGGCTCGACCCCAGCTGCGAGATCGTCAGATAGCGCATCAGCTCGTCGACGGCGCCCGCCTCGTACAGTTCCGGGCGGCTGCGCAGCAGGGCCAGCTGCTCGGGCTGCTCCAGCAGCGCGAACGTGCTCAGGCACAGCATGTTGGGCGTCGTGTCGAGGGAGCCGCCCAGGGTGAGGACGGAGAGGTTGACCAGCTCCTCCTCGGTGAGTTCCCCGGTGGCCGCCAGCTGTCCGAAGAAGTCGTCGCCCTGCTCCGCCAGCCGCTCGCGGACCATGGGCCGCACCGCCGCGTCCAGCGACTCGATGCAGTGGATGAACTCTTCGAGGGTGTACGTCAGTTTCATCATCGTCGCGAAGTGCTCCGAGACCTCCGCCATCAGCTCGGCGGAGACACCCATCAGGGCGCACACCGAGCGGACGCTGATGACCTCGGCGAAGTCCGTCACCAGGTCGGCCGACGAGCCCTTGGCCTCCATCTCGTCGAGGACCTGGTCGATGATGCGGGCCAGCTCGGGCTCGAAGTGCTGGATACGGCGGACGGTGAAGTGCCCGGCCAGCAGACGGCGGTACTTGGAGTGCTCGGGCGCGTCCGTCTTCGCGAACGAACCGGGCGGGGAGGGCTGCGGCGCGAACTCGGTCATCGGGAACGGCGGCGCGACCACATGGGCGAGCAGCTCGTTGCGGTGGCTGAAGCGGTTGTCGGCCAGGATCTGCCGCACCAGGTCGTGCCGGGTGACCAGCCAGCCCGTCGGGTCCTTCGGGGCGACCTGGAAGGTGAGGGGGCTGACCGGGGTCTCCTCGCGCAGCCGGGCGTACGCCGCGGGCGGGTCGAAGGGGCACTTGCCGCGGTCCGTAGGGATCACGGGTGCGTCGGGCCTGGTCTTCATGATCACTCCGTTGGTGTGCCGGCGGCGCCGTGGGTGCCGTGGGGCGAGGGCTGTTGGCTGGGGGGAGTCAGGCGCGCTTGACGACCAGGGGCAGGTTCCGCGCGCCGAAGACGTTGGTGCCGTGGTAGGTCAGCCGGGCGTCCGGGTCGACCTCGATCCGCGCGAACCGGTCGAGGAGCGCGTTCAGGGCGACCCGCCCCTCCAGACGCGCCAGCGGCGCCCCGATGCAGTAGTGGATGCCGTGGCCGAAGGCCGCCTGGCGGGCGTTGGTGCGATCCGGGCGGAGGGCGGCCGCGTCCTCGAAGACCTGCTCGTCGAGGTTGGCCGACAGCAGCCACAGGTGCACGAGCGTGTTGGGGGCGAGGCTCGTTCCGGCGAGTTCGGCGGCGGCCGTGGTGACCCGCTCGATCCGGGTGAACGGCGGACGCAGCCGCAGGGTCTCCTCGATCACGGCGGGCACCAGCGACCGGTCCTCACGGACCCGGTCGAACAGCTCCGGATCCTGGTCCAGGCACATCAGCGTGTTGCCCAGCAGCACCGAGGTGGTGATGTGCCCGGCGAGCAGCAGCAGGGTGGCGAAGCTCGCGATGTCCTCGTCGTCGAGGTGCTCGTCGTCGAGTTCCGCGCGCACCAGGGTGCCCAGCAGGTCGTCTTGCGGCTCCCTGCGCCGGTCGTCGATGAAGTTCTGCAGGTACGCCGCGATGGTGCGGCCGGTCTCCTCCATGTGCCGGACGCTCTCGGGGTCCTCCGGGTCCGTCGACAGCAGCTGGTCCGCCCAGCCCTGGAACCGGTCCCGGTCGGCCGTCGGCACGCCGAGCATCCGCGCGATGACCGTGACCGGCAGCGGGTTGGCGAGCGTGTCCACCAGGTCGAAGCGGTCGGAGTCGACCGCGTCCAGCAGTTCGGCGGTCAGGTCGGTGATCCACGGTTCGAGACCGGAGATCAGTCCCGGTGTGAAGGCGCGGCTGACCAGGCGGCGCATCTTGCCGTGCAGCGGCGGGTCCAGCAGCAGCAGGGTGCCGCGCGGAGCCTGCCGTTCACCGCCCGAGAGACGGCCCACGGTGTCGGAGGAGAAGGTCGCCGGGTCGGCGAGGACACGCTGGACGTCCGCGTGCCGGAAGACGTGCACGTTGCCCGTCCCGTCCTGCCACACCGGGCAGGTCTCCCGCATCCGCGCGGCCCAGGCGAGCAGTGTCGCCCCGCCGTCCGGCTCCACCGTCGGAGCCTTGCCGAGGCCGGGCCCCGGCGCGGCGGAGACCGGCGGATCCGCCGGATCCGCCGTCTTCCGCGACGCGTCGGGAACGTCGGGGGTCCCTTGCTCCGCCACCAGTGATTCCCCTTTCGTGCGGCCCGGCCGCGACCGCGGCCCGCGACCCACTGCCTGGGACCGGCACCCCGTCGGGGCCCGGCTGTCGCGCCACTCCAGCACGGGGCGCGCACGGCGGGCCAGAGACGGCGGCGCAGTCTAGGGATTCACCGAGTACCGCCCGCCGCAGGCCCGGGCGAAGGCACGTCGGCGGGCCGAATCTCTGGAGGAAATCCCAGACAGCGGCGGCGGGGGATCCGGGCGGGCCCGTACCCGGCCCAAGATGGGGCACGCGCCCCGGCAGCGGGGTACGCACCGTACCGCCCACGACAGAAGGCCCGTCATGGACATCGCGATCGACCACGACAAGTGCATGGGAGCGGGCCAGTGCGTGCTGATCGCGCCCGAGGTCTTCGACCAGGACGAGGAGGACGGCCGGGCCCTGCTCCTGATCGAACGCCCGGGAAGCGGCCACCACGAGGCGATCCGCGAAGCCCATGACTCCTGCCCGCTGGGTGCCATCACCCTCCGGGACGAGTGAAACGACCGCGCGGCTCGGCCGCAGACCTCCCCCGAACGAGAGGATGCCATGCGCGTTCTGTTCGCCGGCCTGTCGGAGAAGTCTCACCTGTACACCATGGTGCCGCTGGCCTGGGCCTTTGTGACGGCCGGTCATGACGTACTGATGGCCGGTTCCCCGTCGATGACCCCGGTCGTGACCGGAGCGGGCCTGGTGGCCGCCCCCGTGGGCAGCGACCACGCCCTGCACGCCGACATGGCGGACTCCCGCGACTCCCAGGACGCCGACGTCGCCAACTGGAGCCGGCTGGGCCCCGGCCAGGTCGACTGGCCCACCCTGCGTGAGCGCTACGAGATCAGCGTGCCCTGGGGCTTCGCCCGTTACAACGAGCCCGTCATGGACGACATGGTGGCCCTCGCCCGTGACTGGCGGCCCGACCTCGTCATCCGCGACCCCCTCGCCTACGCCGGAGCGGTCGCCGCACGCGCCTCGGGCGCGGCCCACGCCCGCCTGCTGTGGTCCGCCGACGTCTACGGGCAGGCGCGGCGCACCTTCGTCGAACTCGCCCGCACCGTCCCCGAGTCCGAGCGCGTCGACCCGCTCGCCGAGTGGATCGACGACCGCGCCCGCACCTACGGCGTGGCCTGCGACGAGGAACTCCTGAGCGGCCAGTTCACCATCGACACCCTGCCCCCGAGCCTGCGCCCGCCGAGCCCCCTGCACCAGCTGTCGATGCGGTACATCCCCTACAACGGCGCCGCCGTGCAGTGGGACTGGCTGCGCGAGGAGCCCAAGCTGCCCCGGGTCTGCGTCACGCTCGGCCGCACCAACACCGAGGCCTACGGCGGCGACTACGTACCCGTGGACGACATCCTGTGCGCCCTCGGCACACTCGACATCGACGTCGTCGCCGCACTCATGCCCGAACAGGCCGAACAGCTCGGAGACCTGCCCCCCAACGTGCGCGCGGTCAGCGGAATCGCCCTGAAGACCCTGCTGCCCACCTGCAGCGCCGTCATCCACCACGGCGGCTGGGGTTCCTTCGCCACCGCCCTCGTCAACGGTGTCCCGCAACTCGCCCTGTCGACGAACGTCGCCGACCAGGAACTGCGCGGACGCTCGCTGGAAAAGGCCGGCGCCGGGATCTTCGTCCACCACAGCGACGTCGACGCCGGCCAGGTCCTCGCCGACACCCGCCTGCTCCTGGAGGAGCCGGCGTTCGCGGCCGCCGCACGACGGCTGCGGGACGAGTCCGCCGCCATGCCCAGCCCCTACGCCCTGGTCGCGCACATGGAGCGCCTGCTCGCGGACCGCTGAAAGCACTCCGCACACACCGGCACACCGGCCGGACCCCTGCACCACATCGCACACACGAGGAAGGAGGACGGCGCCCACCACGACCCCGCCGGGGTATCGGGCGCCGCAATCCCGATGAGTCAGACACGCATCCTGGTGACCGGCGGTGCCGGCTTCATCGGCTCCCACTACGTCCGCACCCTCCTCGGCCCCCTCGGCCCCGACGACGTGTCGGTGACCGTGCTGGACGCCTTCACCTACGCCGCCAACCCCGCCAGCCTCGACGAGGTCCGCCACTCGCCCCGCTTCCGGCTCGTCGTCGGCGACATCTGCGACCCGGTGGTCGTCGGCCGCCTCATGGCCGAGCACGACGAGGTCGTCCACTTCGCGGCCGAGTCGCACGTCGACCGGTCGCTGTCCAGCTCCGCCGAGTTCGTCCGCACCAACGTCATGGGCACCCAGGTGCTCCTGGACGCCGCGCTGCAGCACGGCATCAGGACCTTCGTGCACGTCTCCACCGACGAGGTCTACGGATCCATAGCGTCCGGCTCCTGCTCCGAGGAGCAGTCCGTGAACCCCAACTCGCCCTACGCCGCCTCGAAGGCGTCCAGCGACCTGCTCGCGCTGGTCTACCACCGCTCCCACGGCATGGACGTCCGGGTGACCCGCTGCTCCAACAACTACGGGCACCACCAGTACCCCGAGAAGATCATCCCGCTCTTCGTCACCCGCCTCCTGGAGGGCGAGAAGGTCCCGCTGTACGGCGACGGGATGAACGTGCGCGACTGGCTGCACATCGACGACCACGTCCAGGGCATCGAACTGGTCCGCACCCAGGGCCGCCCCGGCGAGATCTACAACATCGGCGGCGGCACCGAGCTCAACAACCGCGAGCTCACCGGCCTGCTGCTGGAGGCGTGCGGCGTCTCCTGGGACCAGGTCGAGTACGTCACCGACCGCAAGGGCCACGACCGCCGCTACTCCGTCGACTGGAACAAGGCCCACACCGAGCTGGGCTACAAGCCGCAGAAGGACTTCGCCGAAGGCCTCGCCGAGACCGTCGCCTGGTACCGCGAGCACCGCGACTGGTGGGGGCTCCCGGGCCGCAGCACGCCGCCGGCCGCCGCCCGGCCCGCACAGGACATCCCCCGGCCCGTGCAGAACACCTCCCAGGCCGCGGAGGCCGCGACCGGGATCCCCGCATGATGACCTGGCGCACCCTCGGGGTGCTGGAGGTGACCCTGGACGGGCGGCCCGCGACCCCCACCGCCCCCAAGGTCCGCCAGGTGCTGGCCCTGCTGCTGGCCCGGCGCAACACCCTGGTGCCGCTGTCCACCATCGTGGCCGAACTGTGGGACCACAACCCCCCGCGCAGCGCCACGGCCACCGTCCAGACCTACGTCTACCAGCTGCGCAAGTTCCTGCAGAGCGACGGCGAGACGGCCGCCGGCACGGGACCGCTCGTCACCAGGGCCACCGGCTACATGCTGCGGGTGGCCCCCGGCGGCTGCGACGCCGAGGAGTTCGAACGGCTCACGGCCCAGGCGCGGGCGGCACTCGAGGACGGCGACGCCCGCGCGGCCACCGACCGGATCACCGCCGCACTGGCGTGGTGGGCCGGCCGGCCGTTCGCCGACGTCACCCAGGGCCCCTACCTCCAGGCGTACGCGCTGCGCCTGGAGGAGCTCCACATGCACGCCCTGGAGCTGCGCATCAGCGCGGGGCTCGGGCTCGGCCTGCACCGCGAACTCGTCGCCGAGCTCAAGGAACTGGCCAGCACCCATCCGATGCACGAGTGGTTCCAGGGCGGCCTCATCATCGCGCTCCAGCGCTGCGGCCGCCGCAGCGAGGCCCTCAACGTCTACCAGCGGCTGCGCGAGCTGCTCCGTGACGAACTGGGCCTGGACCCCTCCCCGGGGCTGCAGCAGATCCGCCAGCACGTGCTCACCGACCGCGTCAGCGCCGCCGACCTCAGCCTGCTGCCGGGCTGACCTCGCTCCTGCCGGTCCTGCCGGTCCTGCCGGTCCTGCCGGTCCTGCCGGTCCTGCCGGTCCTGCCGGTCCTGCCGGGCAGGGCCTGCGGACGCGGCCGGCCGCCGCACGCCGGGCGGCTCAGCCGCCGCTGCCCGCCGCCGCCGCGTTCCACAGGTCCCGTACGGTCTCCTCGGGGCTGCGGCGGGGCGACCAGCCGAGCAGTTCACGCGCCGCGGTGACGTCCACACGCATCCAGTCCGCGTCCGCGGCGGGCCGGACGGTACCGCCCGTGTCCTCGACCAGCCGCACCCTGCGGCCGCTCGCCGCGATCAGAAGGTCGACCATCACCCGCACATGCTGCGACGTGCCGCTGCCGATGTTCAGCACCCGGCCGCGCGCCCGCGGTGTCCGCGTCGCGGCCACGATCGCCTCGGAGGCGTCCTTGGCGTCGACGAAGTCCCGGCTGCTGCGCAGCGGGGACAACTGCACCGTGACGGGCCCGCCCGGGGCGGCCGGGGCGAGCAGCTGCTGCGCCACGCGGCCCAGCAGGCTGCTGGGCGGGGTCCCGGCGCCGATCACGTTCGACAGCCGCAGCACCACCGCGTTCGTGCGGCCCTCGCCGGCGGCCTTCAGGATCGCCTGGCTGCCGAGCAGCTTCGACTGTCCGTAGTCCGTCACCGGGAGAGTGGGGGAGTCCTCGGCGAGGTCCACCCCCGCGGGCTGCGGCGCGTACTCGTGCACGGAGCCCAGCTGCACCAGGCGCGGCTGCCAGGAGGCGGCGTCGAGCGCCGCCAGCAGCTGGTCCACCAGCAGCTGGTTGCCCTGCCGCATGACGCCCGGGGACGACGACCAGGCCACCCCGGCCGCGTTGACGACGGCCACCGGGTGCTCCGCGTCGATCAGCTCCGTCAGCGCGCCCGGCCCGTCCTTGACCAGATCCATCGGGTGAAAGCGCCACGCGGCCGGCGTCTTGGCGGCCTGCCGTGCGACGGCGAGCACCTCGTGACCGGCCGCCTGGAGGGCCGCGCCCGCGTGCCGGCCGACGAATCCGGTAGCGCCGAGGACGATCACCCGGCCGGACGGTCCGTCCGGCCGTCCGGGCTGTCCTGCCTACCGACCAGCGCCATGCCGCTCTCCTCCCGGGCCGGGTGTCCCCCACCCGTGTGTCGTCCTGGTGCGCCGCAGCACCGGGTGCCGCGGCTCCAGGCAGCCACTGTGGCACCCCGCGATCGAGACCCCCTCCAGAACGGTTCGACCCGACCGGCCCCCGTACGGCCCTTGACCGGTCCTCGAACGGCGCGCCATATCGTGCTGCCACCATGAAGGTTCGAGAGACGGCTGTGCCGGACGCTTTCCACATCACGCCGCACAAGATCGGCGACGTGCGGGGCAACTTCTACGAGTCGTTCCGCCACGACAGACTGGCCGAGGAGATCGGCCGGCCGGTGCCCGTGGCGCAGGTGAACTACTCGGTCTCCCGCAGGAGCACCCTGCGCGGGCTGCACGGCACCCTGCTGCCGCCGGGCCAGGCGAAGGTCGTCTGCGTCGTACGGGGCGCGGTCCTCGACATCGTCGTCGACCTGCGGCTCGGCTCGCCCACCTTCGGCGTGCACGAGGTGAACTGGCTGAACGCCGAGTCGGGCGACACCCTCTTCGTGGCCGAAGGACTCGTGCACGGCTTCCTCGCCCTCACCGACGACACCTGCGTCTCCTACCTGTGCTCCACGGAGTTCGTCCCCGGCACCCAGGTCGACATCGACCCCTTCGACGCCGAGCTGGACCTGCCGTGGGGCCTGTCGGAGACCCCGCTGATGTCGGCCAAGGACTCCTCCGCCGTCTCCGTGGCCGCCGCCCGGGAGAGGGGCCTGCTGCCGCGCTACGAGGACTGCCTCGCCCACTACGCGGCGCTGCGCGGCACACGCTGAGCCGCCTCCCGGGCGGGCCCGCCCCTGCCCCCGGTGCCGCCGCGAGCGCACAGCCGGGGGCCACCGCCGTACCGAAGGAACAGCCGATGCCCTACCGCACCGAAGCGCGCCCGCTGCACTGCGCCGTCCTGCCCTTCGCGGACTTCGGGCACGTCGCTCCGAGCCTCGGCGTCGCCCGCGAGCTCATCGCACGCGGCCACCGCGTGACCTACGTCGTGGACGAGCGGTTCGCCGCACTGGTCGAGGAAGCGGGCGCCCGCGCCGTCACCTACACCTCCGCGCGCGGTGACTTCTACCGTGCCGCCGACCCGAGCCCCGCCCAACTGGCCCATGACGGCTACGAGTTGCTGGTGGACACCATCCACACCGTCTTCCCCGCGGCGCTGTCCGCCCTCACCGCGGACGCCCCGGACCTCGTGCTGTACGACTTCGAGACCGTGGCCGCCGCACGGGTGACCGCCCGGCTCCTGGACGCGGTGCCGGTCCAGTTCGCCCCGAGTCACGCGGCGAACGAGGTCTTCTCCCTGCGCGCCCAGATGTGGGACCCGCAGGACCCCGTCATGCGCAAGGGCGCGGGCGTCGTCATCGAGTTCATGGGCGAACACGGCATCGGCCTGGAGGAGATGGGCCGCTACGGCGCGGAGTGGGACGAGCACAACCTCGTCTTCCTGCCCCGGGCCTTCCAGGTCGAGGGCGACACCTTCGGCGACCGCTACGCGTTCGTGGGCCCCACGGTCACCGAGGCGGACCCCGGCCTCTGGTCACCGCCGGCGGACGGCCGCCGTACCGCGCTGGTGTCGCTGGGCACCGAGTCCGGCGACCGCGGCGGCTTCTTCCGCATCTGCGCGGAGGCGTTCGACCCCGCCGCCTGGCACGTCGTCATGACGCTCGGGCGCGGCGCCGACCGCGCACAGCTGGGGCCGCTGCCGGCGCACGTCGAGGTCCACGAGTGGCTGCCCCATCCGGCCGTGCTGCCGCACGCCGACGTCCTCGTCTGCCACGCCGGCATGGGCAGCCTCATGGAGGCCCTGTACTTCGCCGTGCCCGTGGTGGCGATCCCGCGCGCCCACGAACTCGACCTCAGCGCACAGCGGCTTCAGGAGTGCGGCGTCGGCCGCGGGGTGTCCCGGGCGGGTCTCGGTGCCGGCGTCCTCGCGGACACCGTGACCGGGCTGCTGAGCGACCCCCGCACCCCCGGGAGCCTGCGGCGGATGCGTACGGCCGTCCGCGAGGCCGGCGGCGCGGCGCGGGCCGCCGACCTTCTGCAGACCTGGGCCGCGGCGCGCCCGTCGCGTCCGCTGTCCGCCTGACCGGCCGGGACGGGCGCCCCGCGCGCGCCCGTCGCGCCGCCGCAACGCAGAAGCCGTCCGTCCGCACGATCCGGTGCGGGCGGACGGACGCATGCGGCCCCACAGGGCTCAGCGGGGCCACCGGATTCGGCGGGGCCCACAGGGTTCAGTGGGGCAGGGTGACGAACTCGCTCACCGTCGCGATGCTGTGGTCGATCATCTCGTCCGTGAGACCCGGGTAGACACCGATCCAGAACGTGCGCTCGGTGGTGATGTCGCTGTTGGTCAGCGGACCGCTGACCCTGAACTCCCGCTCCGCGTAGGCCGGGTGGCGGGTGAGGTTGCCCGCGAAGAAGCGGCGGGTGGCCACCTTGCTGTACTCCAGGTGGTCGATGAGCGCGTGCGGCGCGAACGGGGCGCCCGGGCTGACGGTGATCGCGAAGCCGAACCAGCTGGGATCGCTGCCCGGCGTCGCCTGCGGCAGCATCAGGTGCGGCAGACCGTCCAGGCCCTCCCGCAGCCGCGCCCAGTTGTGGCGCCTGGCCCGGCCGAACTCCTCGATGTGCGAGAGCTGCTGCAGACCGAGCGCCGCCTGCACATCGGTCGACTTCAGGTTGTAGCCCACGTGGGAGAAGATGTACTTGTGGTCGTAGCCGGCCGGCAGCGTCCCCATCTGCTGCTCGAACCGCTTGAAGCAGCGGTTGTCCTCGCCGGGCTCGCACCAGCAGTCACGGCCCCAGTCGCGCATGGACTCCACGATCCGGGCCAGCGCCAGGTTGTCGGTGACGACCACACCGCCCTCGCCCATCGTGATGTGGTGGGCCGGGTAGAAGCTCTCGGTCGCCAGATCACCGAACGTACCGGTCTTGCGGCCCTTGTAGGTGCTGCCCAGCGCGTCGCAGTTGTCCTCGATGAGGAACAGGCCGCGGTCCTCGGCGATCTGCGCGATCTCCTCGACCGCGTACGGGTTGCCGAGCGCGTGCGCCACCATGATCGCCCGCGTCCGGGGGCCGATCGCCTGCTCGATCCGCTCCGGCGTCGGGTTGTAGGTGCCGATCTCGATGTCGGTGAAGACCGGCACGAGACCGTTCTGGATGATCGGGTTGACGGTCGTGGGGAAACCGGCCGCCACGGTGACGACCTCGTCGCCGGGCACGAGACGGCTGTCCTCCAGCTGGGGCGAGGTGAGCGCGCTGAGCGCCAGCAGGTTCGCCGACGAGCCGGAGTTCGTCAGATGCGCCTTGCGCAGACCGAAGTACTTGGCCAGCGCGCGCTCCAGCTTGCGGGAACTGGGCCCCGCCGCGATCCGCAGGTCCAGGGCCGCCTCGACCAGCGCGACACGGTCCTCCTCGTCGAGGACGGCACCGGAGGCCAGGACGGGCGTGACACCGGGGACGAACCCCGATGCCGCGCCGTTGCGGTGGTACTCGCGTACCAGGTCGAGGATCTCTTTCTTGTCATTGCCCATCGGCTGGTGGCCTCCTGTGTCTGCCGGCGGGAACGGGAGCCGTTGCCTCGGCGGCAGGAAGTGCGAGTGGGTCCCCGCGCCCGGATCTGCCGGTCGGGATGCCCAGCCCAGCATGTGGCGCACGGGTGTGCCCAGCGCTGCCGGACAAGTCTGGGGATTCACCAAAAGCACTCCCGGCCAAGGCCGCCCGGGCCCGCGCCCGGTCCGGTCCGCGCCGCCCGGGCCCCGGCGGTGACCTCGCGCCGTGCCGTCCCGGAAGCCGGTCCTCTAGGGATTTCCTCGTCTTGCACACGCAACGCTGGGAGTGTCCGCGCAACTGCCCCGTGCCGTCGGCCGATGTGAGTGAGACACATGAACCTCCGCTCAGCTTCCCCCCGCACCTCCCGTCACACCGTCACCGTGCGGGCCGGCGGGGCGACCGGTGAGCGGGTCCGGCTGGGTGTCTACGACCTCATGACCGGAACGTTCTCGACCCTGCGCACCTTCTACTACCGGCAGGACCTGGACGCCGCGGCCCTCCGGGCGTCCCTCGCCGCGACCCTGGCGCACTATCCGCTGCTGACCGGACGGCTGGTGCGGGACGCCGACCGCGGGCTCAGCGTGGTCTGCAACGACGCGGGCGTCCCGTTCACCGAGAGCCACAGCGACCTGCCGATGCCCGAGTACGGACCCGACCGGTCGGCCAAGCCGGACCTGTCCTCCTACATCCACCAGGTCAACCCCTTTTGGATCGTCGGGCACGACACGCCGCTGCTGACCGTGCGGATCACCCACATGCGGGGCGGCGGTTCGGTCCTCGGTGTCGCGATCAACCACAGCGTCGTCGACGGCTCGGGCTATCTCGACTTCCTCCGGCACTGGTCCGGCGTCCACCACGGCCTTCAGCACCGCGCGGCACCCTACACACGCGCCCTCCTGGACGGTGTGGGCCTCGGCGCCGCACCCGGGGCCGAGGCCCACAGCAGCCAGTACGTCCTGGTGCCCGGACGGCAGAAGTTCGGCTTCATCTGGCGCGTCAACGCCCGCTCGCGCCACGTGCGCACCCTCACCCTGCGCTTCGCCGCCGACGAGGTGCGCGCACTCAAGGAGCACGCCCTCGCCGGGCTCGCCGGCCGGGGTCTGCGGATCTCCACCGGTGACGCGCTGAGCGCCCACCTGTGGAAGGTGCTCGCCGAACTGCGGGCGCGGCCCGACCACAGCATCGAACGGCTCGGGATGGTCGTGGGCCTGCGCTCCGTACTGCGCGAGAGGCTCCCCGAGGGGTACTGGGGCAACGCCGTCACGAACGTCACCCCGGCGCTGCCGGCGGGAGACCTGCGCGGCGCTCCCCTCCCGGAGACCGTCGCGGCCGTGCGCGAGGCCCTCAGCAGCGTCACCGTGGACCGTGTGCGCGACGAGGTCGCCTTCCTGGAGGCCCAGCGCCGCGCCCGCCGCGCCGACCGGGTCCTGAGCCGCATGGGCCTGGACGCCTTCGAGGGGACCGTCGCGCTGAACAACGTCAGCCGGCTGCCCGTCTACGAGATCGACCTCGGCGCGGGCCGGCCGTTCTGGTTCGAATACCCCGCCAGCACCGTCCCGTGGACACTCCTGGTCACTCCCACGCCCGTGCCCGACGGCAGCCGCGACGTGCACTTCAGCGTCCCGCGCGAGATCGCGCAGGCGCTCGGCACACCGGAGTGGACCAAACGCCTGCACGCGTACGCGCCCCAGGGCTGACTCCCTTCCACGGCCGCCCGGCCCCCGCGGCCGCGCCCGACCGCACCACCGAGGCCCGGCACCCCCCCAGGGGATGCCGGGCCTCTCGTACGCGGGGCCGGAACCCGCAGACAGACGCAGACAGACGCAGACAGACGCAGACAGGCAGGGCCTAGAGGCCGACGGCCGCGCGCAGGGCGTCGACGCGGTCGGTGCGCTCCCAGGTGAAGTCCTCCCCCTTGCGGCCGAAGTGGCCGTAGGCGGCGGTCTGGGCGTAGATCGGGCGCAGCAGGTCGAGGTCGCGGATGATGGCCGCCGGGCGCAGGTCGAAGACCTCGGTGATGGCGCTCTCGATCTTCTCGGCGTCGACCGTGGCGGTGCCGAAGGTCTCCACGAACAGGCCGACCGGCTGGGCCTTGCCGATGGCGTAGGCGACCTGGACCTCGCAGCGGGTGGCGAGACCTGCGGCGACGACGTTCTTGGCGACCCAGCGCATCGCGTACGCCGCCGAACGGTCGACCTTGGAGGGGTCTTTGCCGGAGAAGGCGCCGCCGCCGTGACGGGCCATGCCGCCGTACGTGTCGATGATGATCTTGCGGCCGGTCAGGCCCGCGTCGCCCATCGGGCCGCCGATCTCGAAGCGGCCGGTCGGGTTGACCAGCAGGCGGTAGCCCTCGGTCTCCAGCTTGATGCCGTCGTCCAGGAGGGCCCTGAGCTCCGGCTCCACCACGAACTCGCGGATGTCGGGGGCCAGCAGGGAGTTCAGGTCGATGTCCGAGGCGTGCTGGGAGGAGACGACCACCGTGTCCAGGCGGACCGCCTGGTCGCCGTCGTACTCGATGGTGACCTGCGTCTTGCCGTCGGGCCGCAGGTAGGGAACCGTCCCGTTCTTGCGGACCTTCGACAGCCGGTGGGACAGCCGGTGCGCCAGCGAGATCGGCAGCGGCATCAACTCCGGTGTCTCGTCCGTCGCGTAACCGAACATCAGGCCCTGGTCACCGGCGCCCTGCTGGTCCAGGTCGTCGCCCTTGCCGTCCGCGGCGGCGTTCTGGCCGCGGTTCTCGTACGCCGAGTCGACACCCTGGGCGATGTCCGGGGACTGCGAGCCGATCGACACCGACACGCCGCACGACAGGCCGTCGAAGCCCTTCACGGAGGAGTCGTAGCCGATCTCCAGGATCTTGTTGCGGACGAGCTGGGCGATCGGCACGTAGGCCTTGGTGGTGACCTCGCCGGCCACGTGCACCAGGCCGGTCGTGATCAGCGTCTCCACGGCGACCCGGGACGTCGGGTCCTCGGCCAGCAGCGCGTCGAGAATGGTGTCGCTGATCTGGTCAGCGATCTTGTCGGGGTGGCCCTCGGTCACGGACTCCGAGGTGAACAGGCGATGAGACACAGCGCTCCCTGTGGATGCGGCGGCTGCCGGCGGTGAGGCCCTACGAGGCCTGGGGCGCGGGCAGCGGGTGGACGGTGGAAGGGACGGAGGTACGCGGGCGGGCCGCGGACGCCCGCGCACGCAGGGGTGCGCGATGCGGGGCGACGTGGTCCTCGACCCAGGCGGCGAGGACCACGGCGGCGTGGTCCACGGCCTCGGGCCAGGTGGTGCGGGCGCTCTCGTCGGCCTGGTCGCTCACGAACTTGACGAGCCGTACGGGAACACCGAAGTGCCGTGCCACGGCCGCGACGGCGTAGCCCTCCATGTCGACGAGGTCGGCCTCGCGGGCGAGCCGCTCACGGACGGCCGAGTCCGTGACGAAGGTGTCCCCGGTCGCCAGGGTCGGGCCGCCGCCCGCGGCCACGGTGAGGGGAGCGCCGTAGACACGGCCGCTGATCCGGTGCAGGAGGGCCGTGTCGAGATCGTGCTGGAGGACCCGGGAGACCTCGTGGACACCCAGCAGGTTCTCCTTCAGCGCCCCGGCCGTGCCCAGGTTGACGATCTCGCAGGGCAGCTCGCCCCGGGACAGGGTGAGGGCGAGGGCCGCCGTCGCGTTGACCTTCCCCATCCCGGTGATCAGGACGGGCAGGCGGCCGTCCAGGCGGGCCGCCTCCTCCTCCACGGCCGCCACGAGCAGCGGACGGTCGGACCGGATCTCGCCGGTGAGACGCAGGGGGGAGCCGGGGTCGGTGACCGGGGCAGTGGACACGGCGCTTCCTGTCTTTCGCAGTTCTTCCGCAGTTCTTTCGCAGTCGTCTCAGGCGGTGCCGGCCGCGAGAAGTCCCGCGATCACGGCGGCCACCAGCAGGGCCGCCGGAGCCGGCGTCCCCTTGTAGTCCCCGGCGCGCCCGTGGAAGACCAGCGCTCCGGCGAAATACAGCACCACACCCCCCGCGGCCGCGATGCCCAGCGGGCGGAAGGCGAAGCCCGCGCACAGACCGACGGCTCCGGCGATCTCCAGCAGGGCCAGCCGGGGCAGCCAGCCGTCCGGCACACCGACCGCGCGCAGACCGGCGACCGTCCCTTCCCGCCGGGCGAGTTTGGCCCAGGCCGAGCCGAGCAGGCCGAGCGACAGGACGACGGTGAGGCTGAGGTAGTTGCCGGTCATGACACTCCAGTGCGGGGATGTGTTCGGGGAGCGTTCCTCCAGGCGGCCCCGGCGCACACCGCGTGCGGGCGGGGGAGGACGGCGCCGGCCGGCACGCCGCCCGGGACGGCACGGCGCACGGGACCCGGCGAGGCCCGGTACATGTGCTCCGGCGTTCCATGCTCGCCCCCGCCGGACCGGGAGTTCACTAGAGTTTCCGTACGTCCTTGCCGCCGCCGTCCGGCAGTCCGCGGGCCCCGTCACGGTGAACCCTGCGGCACGGTGAGCCCCGCGGCGGGTACGCGAAGGCGCCACCGCTCCCGTGGGGCCGGCGGGGGACCGGTCACCGGGACGTCGTTGTCCACGGTGACCGGACGCATCATGTCCGCCGGGTCAGCCGACCGGGCGTTCGGTGTCGAAGTCGTCGAGGTAGGCCCGCTTCGCGGCGGTGTCCCGCGCCGAGCGCAGATAGCGTGACCAGGCACGGCGCTCGTGCCCGGTCACATCGAGCTCGACGACGTCCTGGGTGGCGAGCTGGAGGCCGGGCTCCTGCTCGTAGGGACGGAAGCCGTCACCACCGGTGCGGGCGTAGATCGCCTGGACCAGCTCGTTGCGGTCCCGCCAGACGCAGACCTGCATGAAGTAGTTGTCGCCGCAGCGGTGCAGCAGCACATAGCCGAACTCGCGTCCGAACACCAGCCGTTCGGCCGCCTCCTCGGCGCGCAGGAACGCCCGCGCCTCGTCGCTCACCCCGGGCGTCGCGTCCTGCTGCGCACCGCGGATGTCGTACCACTTCAGATAGGCGCCCGGCAGGACCAGATGCCCTCCGGGGTGGCTGCGGTGCAGCGTGTGCGACCAGTCGGCGTACTCGGCGTATCCGGCGAGGTCGCCGAGGTCCTGCGCCACTGTCGGCACAGCGGCCTCCGTTTCTGCGGGTGCGTGTATGCGGGGTGGATGCGGGTGTGGGTGCGGGTGCTGTCGTGCGGTGGGCCGTCCGGCGCGGCCCGCCCGGAAGGGGGGTGGGGCGGGCCGCACCGGACGCCGTCTCGGGCCGTCTCAGGCCGTGGCGCCGGCGGCCTCGCCCGCCAGCGAGCCGGAGACGGTGGTGTGGGCACTGGCGAACAGCTGCGGGTGCGCCTGCCGGATCCCGCCGACCACCAGGTCGTAGGGGACGTCGTCGAAGGAGCCGTGTTCGTGGATGAACTCCATGTGCTGGCGGCCCGTCTCGTCGAACGGGTGGTACAGGCTGTCGGTCCGGCCGTCGAAGTCCAGCGGCTTGATCTTGTAGAGCCGGCAGAGCAGTTTGTTGAAGACCGGGGTCGCCTTCACCCAGGCGTCGTCGAGGTTGACCACCGTCAGGCTGTGGAAGCGGAAGACGTCTCCGCCGACCAGCTCCCGCAGCCGCGGTGAGGCGAGGTGGTTGCGCACATCGCCGTAGTAGACCCGGCTCGGGATGCCCACGGCACGCAGGGCGGCCGCGTACAGGATGGACTTGTGGACGCAGAACCCGAAGCCCTTCTCCAGCACGCCGGTCGCGCTCAGGCCGTACCGGGTCAGGTCCGCGCCGTACACCTCGTAGCTGATGCCGTCGCGGACGGCGTAGTAGAGGGCGATGGCCTTCTCGGTGTCCGTGTCGGTGGCGGTGCCGGCCTCGGCCGCGCGGGCGAGGGTCTTGTCGACGAACGCGCGGACGGCCGGCGAGTCGTGGTCCAGGAACTCGGTCGCGGCCAGTGTGGCCGGGGCGGCGGAGTTGGCCGCGCGCTCGGCGACACCGGTGTTGTCTGCCATGTTTCTCGGGATTCCTTCCAGGTCCTAGGCGAGCTTGGGCGGACGGTTCAGGCCCATCAGGGTGGCCAGGCGCTGGCGCTGGATCTCCGAGGTGCCGGAGTAGATCCGCCCGCCGACGGCGTCCCGCAGGTCCTTCTCGACCCCGTACTCGCTGACGTAGCCGTAACCGCCGAAGACCTGGATCGCGTTGAGCGCGGAGCGCACGTTGGCCTCGCTCACCACCAGCTTGGTCATCGCGACGTCAGCGGAGACATCGGTCTTGGACTGCAGTTTCTCGGCGGTGTCGTAGATCCACTTGTGCGAGGTCTCCAGGTCGATCCGCATCTCGACGATCATGTTGGCGACCGACTGGTTCGAGCCGATGGCCGCCCCGAACTGGGTACGGGTGCGGGCGTACTCCACGCACCGCTCCAGCCGCCGGCGCATCTCCCCGACGATGATCCCGAAGCCGCACAGGATCTCCCACTTCATGACGTGGTCGAGGATGAGGAACCCGGCGCCCCGGCCGCCGATCACATGGTCCCGGGGCACCCGGACGTCGTCCAGGAAGACCTCGGCCAGCGGCGAGGTGCGCAGTCCCATCTTCGCGATGGGATTGCCGACCGACAGTCCGGGTGAGTCCCGGCGCACCAGGAAGACGGTGATCCCGGCGAGATCCCCCGGTGCGCCGGTACGGGCGTAGACGACGAGCAGGTCGGCGATGGAGCCGTTGCTGATGAACGCCTTGCTTCCGTTGAGGACGAAGTCGTCGCCCTCCAGGACGGCGGTGGTGTGCATCCCCATCACGTCCGAACCGCCGGAGGGTTCGGTGATGGCGTGTGCGCCGATCATCGTGCCGGCACAGATCTCCGGCAGGTAGCGGGCCTTCAGCGACGAGGAGCCGAATCGCTGGAGCGGGACACCGGTGCTCACCATGTGGGTGGACACCGAGAAGTTCAGCCCGGAGTCCTGGCAGCCGTAGCCGAGCTGTTCCAGCACGTGGACGGTGGTCAGCAGGTCCTTGCCGAGCCCCCCGTGCTGTGGGTCGAACGGCAGGGCGAACAGGCCGACGTCCTTGAGCCGCTGCCAGCCGTCCCGGTCGAAGATGCCGGTCCGGTCGTGTTCGAGGTGGTCGGCGCCGAGCTTCGCGGCGACGGCGCCGATCGCCTCACGCAGTTCCTGCTGTTCCTCGCTCCAGCGAATCATGACGGGGGACTTCCGATCCTCAGTACTGGGAGAAGGCGTCCTGGCTGAGTGAGTGGCTCTCGTTGCCCTGCAGCGGCGGGTTGAAGACGCTGACCAGTTCCAGGTCCTCGTCGGGGGAGGCGATCAGGAAGTGGGCGTCGTGGTCGTCGAGGGCATACAGCACACCGGGGTACAGGTCCTGCTCAAGGCTGCCGTCGGCGGCCTCGACACGGCCCGAGCCGGAGATGCAGTAGCAGGCCTCCAGGTGGCGCCGGTACTGCAGCCGCGACTTCGTACCCGCCCGGACGACGGTGTGGCAGATGCCGAAGCCCATGTTGTCCGCCTCGACCAGCAGCCGGTGGCTCGGGCCGCTGCCCCATTCGACCGGCGTTACCTGCGACTTCTCACGAATGAACATGTTCTTTTTCTTTCTTCTGGGTGGAGAGGGCGGGGAGTGGGGGGCTGCTCGGGGCCACGGGGGCTGGGGGTTGTTCGGGGGTTCGGGGGAGGGGCTGGGGCTGGGGCTATTCGGGGGCGGTGGCGCCCGCGAAGCGCTGGACGGCCTTCTCGATGGCCGAGACGGACCGGAAGTCCTCCGGGGAGATCTCCAGGTCCTCGAACGGGATGCCGGTCCGGTCGCTGAGCCATCCGATCAGCCGCAGCAGGTCCAGGCTGCTGATCACCCCGTTCGCCAGCAGGTCGTAGGACGGGTCCAGCTCCGAGGCGGGGGTGCCGGGCAGATACTCCGCCGCGATGTACGCGGTGATGTCGTGTTTGACGGTCATTCGATCTTCTCCAGGAGGAGGCGACGGCTCACCTTGCCGGTGGGTCCGATCGGCAGCGGGTCGGTCATCAGGTGGAAGGCGGCGGGAATGGCCGCCCGGTTGACCTTGGCGGCGCAGTAGCTGCGCAGCTGCAGTCCGGTCACCGCGTCGTCGCTCCGCCGGACGAACGCGTGCAGCGCGTTTCCCGAGGCGGGGTGCGGCACGGCCACCACGGCCGCCTCGGCGACGCCCGCGTGGCTCTGCAGGACCCGCTCGACCTCCTCCGGGTTGATCCGCATGCCGCGGACCTTGACCTGCAGGTCGGTACGGCCCACCAGGGCCAGTTCACCGTCGGCGGAGCGGGTGACCACATCGCCGGTGCGGTACCAGGCACGGTCGCCGCGGACGGTGAACCGGTCCTTGGCTCCCGTCTCGCCGAGATACCCGGAGCTCTGGAAGGGGGTGGAGACGAGGAGTTCGCCGGTGCCGGCGCCCCGCAGGACCTCGCCGCCGGCCAGTACCTCGACCAGGACGCCCGGCAGCGGGCTGCCCAGGGGCAGCACGTCCCGGTCGGCCGCCTCGCCGGCGGCGAAGGTGTGGATCATGCTGTCGTTCGTCTCGGTGCAGCCGTACACGTTGTGGAACCGCGCCGCCGGGAAGAGGTGGGCGAGTCCGGCCCGCACCGACCGGTGCACGTGGTCACCGGTCAGCAGCAGGTCGCGCACGCCCGGGAAGTCGCAGTCGGTGGTCGCCTCGGTCAGCAGGCGGAAGAACATCGGCACCGCCTGCACGACGTGCGGCCGGGCGGCCGTCAGCAGCCGGAGCAGATACGCCGGGTCGACGCACCGGTCCTGGTCCGCCGGTACGACCATGCCGCCGTGCCGCAGCGTCGCCCAGATGTCCAGCAGGGTGAGGTCGAAGTTGAGCGGGGCGAAGTTGAGCACCCGCGTCCCGGTGCCGAGCGCGAACGCGGTCCCCGCCCAGGAGGTGAAGGCGTCGATGCCGTCGCCGCTCAGCGGGACCAGCTTGGGTGTGCCGGTGGAACCGGAGGTGGTGAGCAGCAGGCTGGTGTCCGGCGGCAGTGCCGGGGCCGCCGCCGCGCCGCTCTGCGCCGGACGGTGCGTCAGGGCGCCGTCGGCGACGCCCAGCACGGCCTGGCAGCCGCTGCGCCCGACCAGGTCGGCCAGGAGCTGCGGGCCGAGCTCCGTGGAGGCGAGCAGCACCGGCCGTCCGGCGTGCATGCAGGCCAGTACGGTGGCGATCGCCGCGGACGACTTCGCCGCCTGGAGCGCGAGCGGCCGGCGGGTGTCGGGATACCGCTCGGCCAGCTCGGCGCCGATCCGGTCCGCCGCCGCGGCCAGTTCGGCATAGGTGACGACCTGGTCCCCCGTGCCGCCGAACAGCAGCGCCGGAGTGTCCGGGTTCCGCTTCGCACGTGCTATGACGTCCCCTGCCAGCGATCTGGACATAGCTCCCCATTGATCGAGCATCGGAGGACCTACGTTTTTGTGTCCACCGACCGGATGAACCGTCAAGAACAGTGTGCAGCCGGGGCCTTAACAATTTCTTCGGACCAGCGGCGGGGTTTGGTACCCGTTCCTTGGACCTGTATTTCGCAGAATGGTTTGCCAATCCACGACAGGCGTTTGGGAAGAATTACTGCTGTCGTCACCGGAAGGAAAAACAAAAGAACCCACCGGGGCGGTGCGGACCGGAAAGGAATGTCCGGTCCACACCGCCCCGGTGGGGCCTGTGACAACGTTGTTCGAGAAGTGTTCCGGGTGTTAGAAGGCTCCGCTCTGCCGGCCGGAGAGAACACCTTGGTCCCATGCCCAGACAATGGCCTGGGCGCGATTGCGCACACCGAGCTTGCGCAGCAGATTGGACACGTGGAATTTCACGGTCTTCTCGCTCAGCACCAGGGCCCGGGCAACCTCGTTGTTGGACATGCCCGCCGTTATCAGATCGAAGATCTCCCGTTCCCGTGACGTCAGGGTCGACACCCTGGGCGGGGCGGCCTGCGCCGGGACGCGCCGCACCAGGAGGTCCACGAGCCGGCGGGTGAGCGGCGGGGGAAGGACGGCGTGGCCGGCCGAGGCCGCCCGGATCGCGGCGGCGATCTCGCTCAGCGCCGCGTCGTGCAGCACGAGACCGTCCGCCCCGGCCCACAGGTACTCCAGGGCGGCGTCGTCCACCCCCTGGTCGATGAGCACGACCACCGCGATCCGGTGGGTGGCGCGGGAGGTGTGGCCGAGGACCGCACGCAGGATGTCGACGGTCTCCCAGCCGGGATCGGAGTCGTCGATCAGCACGACCTGCGGCTTCTCCGTGTCCAGCAGCCGCAGCAGCTGCGCGCGGGAGCCGGCCTCCCCGGCCGCCTCCAGCTGCGGCTCCCCGGCCATGACGGTGCGCAGTGCCGCGACGAGCAGCGGCCGGCCGGCCAGGACGGCGACCCGGATCCGGCGGGCGGCCGGATCGGGTGCGGGCATCTGTGACATCAGCATCAACCTCCATACTTCCGAAAAGGGGCACCGAGGTGATGAATGCTCCGGTTCGCGCACACACCCGGCCCCGCTGCCCGCCCGGGCCCCGCACGCCGCGCGCCCCCTCGGTCAGGGGACGCGTCCGGCCTCGCCCGCGGGCCGTGCCTCCGCGCCCGCCCCGGCTGCCACGGTCCCGGCGGCCGTCGCCGGCCCCGCGCCCGCCACGGCCGTCGCGAGCACCGGCTCGGGCCCGGTGGCGGCCGGGCCCCGCCGCCACCGCAACCGCCCCGCCCGCAGCTGGTTCTCGCCGATCAGGATGCTCACCACGATCAGCACCCCGCCGATGGGCACGTTCCAGCTGATCGTCTCGCCGAGGAAGACCGCGCTGATGATCAGACTGATGAACGGGACCAGGTAGTTGACCGCGGAGGCGCCGACCGCCCCGATGTCGGCGATGAGCCGGTTGTAGAGCACATAGGCCAGCCCGGTGCCGAACACCCCCAGCAGCACGATGCTGATGGAGACCGACCAGGTGAACGACGGGGTACGCCAGCCCAGGAACGGCAGCAGCGCCGCCTGGATGACCATCGCGACCAGTGTCTGGGCGCCGGCCGAGGCCATCGGGGGGATGCCCCGGTCGGACAGGAACTTGCGTACGAACACCGCGTGAGCGGCGTAGATCCCGGCGACCGCCAGACAGGCCAGCTCACCGCCCACGGTGCCCGTCGCGCCCTTCCACGGCGAGATGACCAGGATGATTCCCGCGAAGCCGAGCGCAAGCCCGGCACTGCGGCGCGTCGTCGCCCGCTCACTGCGCAGCTGGACGGTGGCCAGCGCCAGCGTCAGCAGCGGAGTGGCGCCGGTGAGCACACCGGCCATGGCGGCACTGGTGTGCTGCTCGCCCCAGGCGAGGAGAAGGAACGGGGCGACCATGCCCAGGATGGTCGTGATGGTGATGTGCACCCAGACGAATCCGAACGCGGGCAGTCTGACCCCGGTCGCCAGACCGATGGCGATCAGGATCACCGACCCGAGGACCAGCCGGGCCAGCACCAGCTGACCCGGGTTCAGCCCCTCACCGGAGACCTTGATCAGGGGGTAACTGGAACCCCAGATGACCCCCAGGGCCACGAACTGCAGGGCGCTGAGACGCTTCACGGGATCGACCCGTCCCTTCTGTCGAGCTCACGGTTGTCGGCCTGTCGAGCTCACGGTTGTCGGCGCGGCGCGCCGCGTCAGCCGTTCACCAGCTTGGGAATGCTGTCCAGTCCCAGTTCGAGGGCGCTGGGGTCGATGCTGTCGTCGGCGAGGGAGCCGGCCAGATAGCGGTCGTAGGCACTCAGGTCGAAGTTCCCGTGACCGGACAGGCCGAACAGGATGGTCTGGCCCACCCCCTCCTCACGGCACCGGATCGCCTCGTTGATCGCGCCGCGGATCGCGTGGGTCGACTCGGGGGCCGGCACGATGCCCTCGGTGCGGGCGAACAGCACACCGGCCTCGAAGCAGTCGCGCTGGCGCACCGCGACCGCCTCCATCAGCCCCTCCTCCACGACCCGGCTGACCAGCGGGGCGATGTTGTGCGCCCGCAGACCGCCGGCGTGCACGGACGGCGGCACGAACTGGTGGCCCAGCGTGTGGGTGCGGGTCAGCGAGGTGAGCCCGGCGGTGTCCGAGTAGTCGTAGGCGATCCGGCCCTGGGTGAGCGTCGGGCAGGCGGCCGGCTCGACGGCGATCAGCCGGACGCTGGGCCCGCCGTGGAGCTGGGAACGCAGGAACGGGAAGGCGAGGCCGCCCAGGTTGCTGCCGCCGCCGGCGCAGCCGACCACGATGTCCGGGTAGTCCCCGGCCATCTCCATCTGCAGGATGGCCTCCTGGCCGATCACGGTCTGGTGCGCGCACACGTGGTTGAGCGCGCTGCCGCGGGTGTAGCCCCAGCGCGGGTCGGAGAAGGCGACCTGCAGCGCCTCCGACTTGGCGATGCCGAGGCTTCCGGGGTGGTCCGGGTTCTCCTTGAGAACCGCCCGCCCGGCCTCGGTCTCCATGCTCGGGCTCGGCGTGCAGCTCGCGCCGAAGGTCTCCATCAGCGCCCGCCGGTACGGCTTCTGCTGGAAGCTCACGTTGACCATGAACACCTTGGCGTCCATGCCGAACAGGGCCGCCGCGAAGGCGATCGCGCTGCCCCACTGTCCCGCGCCGGTCTCGGCGATCAGGCCGGTGCGGCCCGCCCGCTTGTTGTAGTAGGCCTGCGGGATGGCGGTGTTCGGCTTGAAGCTGCCGGTCGGCGCCACACCCTCGTACTTGAAGTAGATCCGCGCCGGCGTGTCCAGGGCCTGCTCCAGGCCGCGGGCGCGCAGCAGCGGCGCCGGCCGCCAGCGGGCGTAGAACTGCCGTACCTCTTCAGGGATCTCGAACTCGGCTTCCCTGCTCAGTTCCTGGTCGACCAGCGCCTCCGGCATCGTGCGGGTCATCTCGTCACGAGTGACCGGCTTACCGGTCGCCGGGCTCAACACCGGCGCCACATAGTCGAGGTCGGCGGCGATGTTGTACCAGGTCTCAGGAATGTCGCGGGCGCTGAGCTCGAACCGTACCGGCTCTATCATGGCTGCCTCTCTGCGCGTTGAATCGTTCTATCGGCCACCGCGGCTGTCGGGCTGGCCTCCAGACAACGCATTCTGGCCACTGGGCACACCTGCTGGATACCTCGCCCGACAGGTCGTAGGGAAAACAATGGAAAACCCCGCGAATGCCGGACGGAGGTCTCCGGGGTCTTCTTTTCCCCGCTGGAAATTGGTACATGTACGTCCCCGCCCGTCCGCCCGAATCCGAGGACATCCCGGGTGCGAGTACCGCCCACCGCACCGCCGACCTCTCTCTTTACCCTCCAGGGCCTCCCGCGGAAAGCCCTCCGCGGCAAAGTCTGGGAATTCCACCAGTTCCGCCCCGGCCGGATGGATGGCATCTGCATACGCGTGCGAACCTCGGCCCGCAGGATCCCGCTGGACGCCGCCACCGCAGCCGCCGCCACGGTTCGGCGTCGGCCTCCCGGTCCCGCGACAGCCCGGGCCCGGCCACCCGGCCGGGCCCGGGAAGCACGACCGGGCCGCACCGATGCCCAAGCCGAACGGATCAAACGGGTCAGGGGATGGCAGACATGATTCGCCCAGTTACCGCCGAAGACGTCACACTGCTCCACACCATGGTCCACGGGATGGCCGAGAACGAAGAGGCGACACCGCAGATCAGCACCGACGAGGACGAACTGCGCCGCGCCCTGTTCGGCCCCGAACCGCTGGCCTACGCCCACTTCGCAATCGACGACGAGACCGGCGAGATCGTCGGCTACACCCTGTGGTGCCTCGTCTACAGCACCTGGCGCGGCACCGCCATCCACATCGACGACATCTACGTCCGGGAGGATGCGGTCGGGCGGGGCTTCGACACCGCCCTGCTGAGCACGCTGGCCGGCCTGTGCGCCGAGCGCGGCTACCGCCACATGCAGTGGTGGGGGCGCGTCACCAACGAGCCGACCGCCGCCTTCTACCGGTCACTCGGCGCGGAGATCCCCTCGGTCCAGGGCAAGGAACTGACCGTCTTCCGGCTCTCCGGCAAGCCCCTGGCAGACCTCGCCCCGCAGACCTGACACGCGCGGCGCGGGAGGAGAACCACACGAAGTTGCGCCTCGGCGCCTGTACAGCCGCAGTTCTCGCAGCGGTCTTCGCCCCGGCCCCCGCAGCCCAGGCCGCCACCGTCACCACGACGGCCACGGTCACGGCCGATTACGTCTGCGAGAGTCTGCGGACCGAGTACCGCGGTCATCCCTACGTCGGCTACCAGTTGTGGGCGATCGGCAACAACTGCGCCGGCCCCGTCGTCCTGGGCGAGTGGATCTGCCACACCGTCACCGACGGCACCCAGACCTGGGGCTGCGGGTTCTGGTCCACGAACCGGAACCCGGCGGACGGCACGGAGATCGACGGCGCGCGCCGCACGCGCCTCGGCTGACTCCCCGGAGGTCCCCAGAAGTTCCCGCTGGTCCACGAACACATCAACTTCCACGGGCGCTCCCCGATCGTCCGCAGCCACGGAGACGGGACCCTGCGGGCACAGCGGGACCCGAACGCCACCGAGGAATAGACGCAAGCGGCCTTAGCACCGCCCCACGGGGGGAAGGGCGGCACCAAGGCCGTGTACAGGCCCCCTAACCGGTGGAGCGCAGGTCAGGGGCGGGGAAGCGGAAGGCTGGACATCTGCGGGTGGCGCAGATGCTGGCCACCGTCGGAGACGTGCAGAGTGAACGTCTCCGGCCCAGGCTTCCCGGCCGCATCGTGGGCGTCCAGGACGCGCTCGATCCGCTCCCACAGTTTCACCGGCCCGCCCTCGCGCACCTGCCAACCGCCGTCGCCCGGGGTGAGGGTGGCCGCGGAGCCGGTGACGACGTCGACCAGGTGCACCACCTCGCCCACGGTCGTCATCTGCGCGTCGGGCACCGCGCTCTGGGCAAGGAAGCGCAGGTGGAACGCCTCCTCGGTGGCGGCGCTGATCCGCTCTGGGCTGTGCCGGGTGGTCTGAGGCCTGTCCGGCAGGCCCGCGGCCCAGTGGGCGGGGTTGCCGAACACCGGCGCCGCGTGCGTACGCGCCGACATGAACGACACCGTGCCACCGAGCAGTTGGCCCTCGGCGGTTCCGTCGGCGCCGACCGTGAGGAGGACGCGGGCGTATCCGTAGAGCCAGCCGGATAGGGTGAGCAGGATCTTCCCGCCCGGCCGGGTCTGCGCGAGCAGGGCCGGGGGCACCGCGCGGAACGAGCAGGCGGCCACGATCCGGTCGAACCGGGCCTCGGGCCAGTACCCGTACAGGCCGTCCGCCACCGCCAGGGTCGGCGTGTAGCCGCACCCGTACAGCGCGCTCGCCGCCTGCTCCAGCCGGCGGCCGTCGACCTCGATCGACGTGACGTCGGCGGAGCCGAGCCACTCGCACGCGAGCGCGGTCGAATAGCCGGTCCCGGTGCCGATCTCCAGCACCGTGTGCCCCTCTTGGATATCGGCGTCGGTCCACATGCGCACGACGAGCGAGGGCAGCGTGGAGGACGACGTCGGGGCCCCGCCGTGCCGTACGGCGGGCTGCTTCCAGTCGGGTTCCTCGCCGTCGAACTGCGTGATGAGCGTGGTGTCGGAGTACGAAGCGGCCAGCCACCGACCGTAGTCGAGCTCGGCGGTGACCGGCTTCCACACCGTCAGGCCCTGCCCGTCATGTCCGTCGGCGGGCAGGTAGAAGCCGGGCACGAACCGGTGCCGCGGCACCGCTTGAACAGCCTCCTTCCAGGCCGGATCGGCAAGGACACCGTCCTCGGTGAGGGCGCCTGCCATCGTCTCGCGCAGTCGCGCGGCGTCGGTCTCAAGGT
This sequence comes from Streptomyces sp. RLA012, assembly GCF_056270325.1. Taxonomy (NCBI): domain Bacteria; kingdom Bacillati; phylum Actinomycetota; class Actinomycetes; order Kitasatosporales; family Streptomycetaceae; genus Streptomyces; species Streptomyces sp. RLA012. The sequence continues at coordinate 27,397 of NZ_JBWDPA010000001.1, forward strand.
CGGCGGGCATCGTCACGGAGCACCGCCTCCTTCCTGCTCAGGATGTCGGCGAACGCTTCGGTGATGGCGGTTGCGTCCGGGAGCCAGCCCCACTGGCCGTTCGGGTTGCATTCGATCGCCGTCCAGTGCTCCGGGGCATCCCCGTCGCCGGTCAGGGCGAAGTCGAAGCAGCCGAAGGCCAGGCCGAAGGAGGTCAGGTAGCTGTGCAGCGCGGCCTCGATCGGGGCCGGGACGGCAATGGGAGCGTGGATCAGGTCGTCCCAGTTGCCGCGGCGCCAGTCCAGCGCGCCGTCCGGGGCGGCGATCTGCTGGGCGAACACTTGGCGCCCGACCACGGTCACCCGTGCGTCACCGGTCTTGGGGATCTCGGCCTGGAACAGGTGCGCGGTCACGGAGAGGGTGTCGTCGAAGGTGTCGGGGTCGACGCGCTGGACCCAGATCGCCCCGGTGTGCCCGTCCTCGCCCGGGGGCAGGCCGCGGAATGCCTTGTAGATGATGGGGCTGTGCTCGGCGGCGAACTCGCGGGCCGCCTCCGTGTCGTTGGTGACCAGGGTCGGCGGAATCTGAAGCCCGAGCTCGGTGAAGCGTTGGAGCTGGGCGGGCTTGAAGTCGGCCCGGGTGACCGCGGCGGGGTGGTTGACGTACGTCGCGCCGTGCAGATTGTTCAGGATGCTGCCGAGCCCGTGCCTGGCCTCGGCGGCGGCGAAGTCCCGCTGCTGGACGGGCAGGTGCTGATACCGGGCGGCGTAGGGGGTGGGGCGGCGGTAGTAGACCGCCGCCACCTCCCCCAGCTCCACCTCCCGGCTAGCCCCGTACTTCGCGGGTCACCGTTTCAGGTCATTGGCCAGTGGGTTTGGGTGACTTCGATGCCGAGGAGGTCCAGGAGGTGGAGTTGGACGCCGCGGGTGATCTGGACGGTGGGTGGGTCGGTGACGTTTCCGATCCGCAGGGTGAGTTCGCCGAGGTGGTAGAGGATCATCCGGCCGGTTGGCCGCACTCGGCGGTTGTCCGGGTAGAGGCCGACCATGGTCTGCTCGGGGCCCAGGGCTTGTCTGACCTGGCGTTCGATCAGGCTGAAGACCAGCAGGGCCAGGCAGATGACCTGGATCAGGGCGGCGACGCGGTGGTTGTGCTGCACGAACAGCGGGGTGACCGCCAGGGGGCCCTTGAAGTCCGCGTAGCGGCGCTCGACCGATCCCTGGCCCTTGTACTGGATCAGGACCCGGCTCGGGGATGCCTGCTCGGCAGTCAGCGCCGTCAGCAGGGCGTACCATCCGTCGGCGGCGGCTTCGGTCCGCAGGACGTCCTGGTCGAAGTGCCAGGCCAGGGTGGGCCTGCCGTGGTCGTCCTCGCTGATCTCGGTGCGCAGGCAGGAGACGACCCGGCGGGTCCTGGCGATCACCCCGACACGGGCGGCGATCTTCTCGGCGGTGTTGTAGTACCTGCCGCCGGCTCCGCGCCGGACCTTGTCCAGGTCCTCGGTGGCGCGGGTGAGGCGTTTGGTGCGGGCGGCCTGCTGGCCTGCGGCGTTGCCGGTGGAGTGGACCAGGATTCGGCGAACTTCCAGGACCGGGTCGCGCTTGCGCGGGCCGTTCAGGGTGTGGACGTCTTCCAGTACCCGGTAGACCTCGCGCTGGGCGGGGTCCTTGTCCGCGTCGCGGCCGGGCACCCAATCCACGACGGTGGCGGCCTCCAGGTCCAAGGCGGCGTAGAAGCCGTCCTTGACCTGGGCTGCCGGGACCGGGGCGATGAACGCCGTCCCGGCTTCCAGCAGTGCGGCGACGTTCGGGTAGGAGACGAGCTTGGAATCGGCGACCAGCAGGAACTCCTGCTCGCCGGCCAGCTTCTGCAGGTCCTTCATCGCCCCGACGACCTGGGACACCTCGGCCGCGCCGCCGCCGAAGACCCGGGCGTGGACCGGGATGCCGCCGTCACCGGTGACCGCGAGCCCGGCCTGGACCTGCTTCAGGTCCACCCTGCGGTCCTTGGGATGCCCGTGCTTGATCACCGGGAACGCGTCGTCCTGGTCCTCCAGGGGGTAGGTCCCGTGGACGGACATCGACGTCATGTCCCAGTGCAACCGGGACACGTCGATGCCGAACTCGGTGATCGCCCGCGCGCCGCCGTGCCCGCGATCTGCTCCAGTTTCGGGGCGATCGCGTCCAGTGCCCGCGCGAGGCGGTCGTCGTTGAGCAGGCCCGCCTCGATCCCCAGCACTTCCTCCACCGCCCAGGTCCGGGCCCAGTCACCGACCCGGAACAGGGGCATCGGCGAGGTCAGCCGGTTCGCGACCAGCGCCTCGATGACCTGCCCGTGCGTCAGGTGCGCGCTCGGCGCGGACGGGCACAAACCGTCGACGATCCCCGCCACGTCCAGCCGGCGCAGAAACTCGGCAGCGACAGGCAGAGCGCCCAGACGCTTCTCCACCACAGACGTCACCACACACTCAAGACGCTGACGCTGGGACCGAGGCCGCGGAGACCGGGAAGTCATCGACACACCCGGCTAACGCCCACAGCCCCGACCCGGACACGACCGAACCCTCTACTCCAACCGATTCAACGACCCGCGAAGTACAGGGCTAGCCGCGCGCAGCCGTCCGCCCCAGGTGGGGCTGTCCTGCCCGATGCGGGCCGCGAAGGTCAGGGCGGGCCCGATATCGGCGGGGTCGACGCGTACGACGGGCACCTCACGCTCGTTCAGCGCGGCGATGACCTTGTCCGCGGTGAAGTCTTCCAGCGCGGTGACGACCAGGACGGTGGAGGCCATCGGTCAGTCCGACTCGTAGTCGGTGGTGTTGTCGTCCTGGGTCTGCGGCTGCGGGTTCTGCCCGTCGCCGCCCCCGGACATCGACGCGGTGCCGGTCGTCTTCGACGTGCCGTGCTTGCCCAGCTCTACCACGCGGCCGGCGGTGTCGGTGTAGCGGGCGGTCTGTGAGAGCGGGTCGAGCGTCACCGCCGCGTACGACGACGGGCCGACCGGCAGCCGGTTGGTGACCAGCCGCATCGCCCACGGAGCCTCAAATGCAAGCGTCGCCATGCGAAATCCTTTCCCCTGTACCGAGAGCGGTCAGCCGGACGGCTGCCGCCTGCACAGAAATCGATGCCCGACAGGTGCCCTGACCAGTACCGTAGGGGTCGCGAACCGTGGCGGAAATGCCACGCTCCGTATACGCAGGCGGGGAAGGCGAGGCACCGATATGGCCAGCAGATCCAGCAACCCGCACCTGGAGCTGTGGATCGCGGCGACGGGCCTGTCCCACGGGGAGATCGCCCGAAGGATCGCTGCGGTGGCCAAAGCCCAAGGTCACCGGCAGATCGCCCCCGACGCGACCCGTATCCGGCGTTGGATCGACGGCGAGAGGCCCCGCCCACCGGTCCCCGCCCTTCTCGCGGAAGTCCTCTCCGAAGCTGCCGGACAGCCACTCACTCCCGGTGATCTCGGCCTGACGGCCACGGGCCCGGTGCTGGATAGCATCCAGCTCCCGCTGCTGACCGAGGCAGCCGCACAGGCCCTGGCCGGATGGACACAGATGGACCTGTTCATGAACCGCCGCGACACCCTGAAGCTCGCCGTCGGCGCCCCGCTGATCCTCGCTGCCGAACGGATGCTCGGCGGCACTGCCCGCGCCCTGAACAACGACCGCAAGGGCTTCGACGCGGACACCGTCACCGCGCTGGAAGAGGTGACCGCCTTCTTCACGCAGGCCGACGCCTCCAAGGGCGGCGGCCTGTACCGCTCGCCGATCGTCGCCCAGCTCGCCGAGATCGCCCGCCGTATCCAGGACGGGGTTCCCCCGAGCCTGCGCACGAGGGTGTTCACGGCGACCGCCGACCTGGCGGCACTCGCCGGGTGGGTCAGCCACGACTGCGGCCGGTACCCGACCGCACAGCGGTACTGGAGCTACGGCGTCTACGCCGCAGGCGAGGCGGGGCAGCCGGATCGCGGGGTGGAGATCGTCACCCGGATGTCGCACCAGATGATCTATCTCGGCCGCCCCGACGACGCCCTCGGTCTTCTCGGCGTGGCCGCCGCGAAGGCCCGGGTGCCCGCGACCCGGGCGCTGGTCGCCTCGCAGACAGGCCGGGTGCACGCGGCTCTCGGCGACGAGCGCCGGGCGGACAAGCATCTCGGCGCGGCCGACGAGCTCCTGGCGGACGGGCTCGGCGCCGAGGTGCCGGAGTGGGTGGCGTACTTCGACGCCGCCGAGCACGCCGGCGCCCGCGCGGTCTCCGCTCGCGACCTCACAGGAATCGGCCGTCCCCGCCAGGCCGCGAGCACCCACTTCGAGGACGCGCTGCGGCTGCGCAAGCCAGGGTTCGACCGCGTGAAGGTCATGGACCGCGTCGGTCTCGCCGCCGCGCTGTTCGACGAGGGCGAGGTCG
>NZ_JBWDPA010000003.1:0-203194 GCF_056270325.1 Streptomyces sp. RLA012
GCCAGCACCTCCCTGCCAGCGCGGGACCAACTCGTCGTCAATGCCGAGCAGTTCGGCGGACTCGATGAGTGTCTGGCAGCCCCAGCGGATCAGGGCCAGGTCGTAGTTGGTGTCCCGCGGCGGCACGACGGGGTATTCGGGCGAGAGCGTGCTCGGCAGGTGGAGGTTGCCGTCGCTGCCCGGGGTGAGGAAGTGCAGGTAGTAGTTGATCGCCCGGCGCAGCACCGGAAAGATCGTGTCGCGCAGCAGGGCCTCGTCCATGGAGTGCCGGTAGGACAGCCACACGTTGTGCAGCGCCCAGGTGAGGTCGCCGGTCTCGGCGCCGGTGCCCGGCTGCCCACGCCTCGGTCGGCGAACATGTCGGAGCTGGGGCCGATGCCGGAGCTGTCCGCGCGGTAGGCGGCGGGCACGTTGGCGATGAGCTGTTCCTGGTTCTGCCGCAGCGTGGTGGCGAGCGAGTCCAGCTCCGGGTGGTTGAAACCGTGGATGAGCCAGTACTCCAACTGGACGTTGAGGTTCCACCAGACCGCGGGCCAGGGTGTGGGCTCCAGCCACGGCCCGGAGGTGGCCATGACGGGGCCGCCCGCACGGCTGGCGGAGGCGACCTTGTAGAGCTGGATCCAGTGGAAGCTCTGCAGCCGCTGGTCGGGGAACGAGACGAAGCTCTTGCGGTAGAACGCGTGCCACCAGCGGGTGTGCTCTCGCCTGAGAGCGCTGTACGACGCCGCGCGCCGGAGGTTGCGCAGCGAGGCGGCCTCGGCGGCGGTGTCCGCGGCGAGCTGTGTCCGACGCTGAGCAGCAGGTCGTCGCCGGTGCGGTGGTAGGCGGTGGCGGTCTGGCCGCCGCCGGTGAGGGGTTGCAGCACCTGCTCGGTGCCGTCGGCGGCGGTCCGGGTGGTCCAGGGCGGGTTGGCGGTGTAGCCGGAGGGCGGGGCCTCGCTGATGTGCCGGGGGCTGACGGCCTCTTCGGGATGGAACGTCCAGGTGACCTGTTCGCCGCCGCCGGCCGTCACGCGGGCGGCGAAGACCTCGTCGTGGATGAGGGCGGAGAGGGTGAGCGTGCCCGCGGTGGTGGTGACGGTGCCGGTGAGTTCGGCGTTCCACAGACTCAGGCGCCAGTCGACGGACGTGATCATGCCGACCGGTTCGAGCGTGAGGTGCCCGACCGGCAGGCGGCAGGTGCCCCAGCCGCTGCCGAACTCGGGCCGGTGGTCCTGGACGCGGCCGTGCTGGACGGTGAAGCGGACCTGGTTGGCGCCCGGCTCCTGGTAGACCATGCTGCCGAGCAGCCCGTCGCCGAGGAACGGGCCCTCGTACCAGAGGGTCGGCAGCCTGGTCGAGAGCAGGTCCTGGCCGCGTAGGAACTTCTCCCAGGCGCCGTCGGTGGTCATGAAGTGCCGCGGAGTCTCCAGGGGCGTCAGCCGCCCCGGCCACCAGGCGGCGGCGCCCGGCGGACTGCGCCGCCTGTACGGGCTGTTCGGCGTGGGCCGTCCCCCCGGGCAGAGCCGCCGCTGCCGCTCCGCCCAGCGCGGTGCCGAGTACGACTCTGCGGGGCACCGGCGAGCGCTTCCCCGGCTGCGAGGTCATCATCGTCCTCCAGAGCTGACGGTCATTGAGACATCGGGTGTATCGGGAAACCTAAGCATGTCCTATGCGCCTGTCAACGACCTTGGCGAACGGGGCAATCAGGCCATCTATGTGCCATCGATGGCAGATTCGGTCTTCATGCGCACATCAATAACTCCGGTCGAACTCCTTGACTCATCCGATGTATTGCAGTTGCCTGCGTTCACGTTCCTCACTGCGCTCCCCCGCACATTCCGTGTTCGGCCTGCGGCCGACTCCCCACCGGAAGGACGGCGCCTCATGCGCAAGGTCACGATCCGGCACTTACTCGCGGCTCTCCTGGCAGCACTGACACCGGCCCTCCTGCCGTTTCCGGCGAGCGCGGCCGCGACCGGCCACCACGCAGCCGCGACCGGCCGGCCCGGCTGGACCGGCACCTGGGAGGCCGCCGCGTCCGCCACCGAACTGCCGGGCCAGTCGGTGCGCAACGTGATCCACACCAGCGTCGGCGGCCGCGCGGCCGGATCCGCGTGTCCAACCGGCTCGGCACGGCGCCGCTCGAACTCGGCGCCGTGGCCGTCGCCGTACAGGAGGCCGCACCCTGAAAAGCCCGAACGCGGTGGCTGGAACGGTGCGTTCGGTCACCTTCGGCGGCGCCGCCTCCGTCGCGGTGCCGGCCGGCCAGGACGCGGTGAGCGATCCGGTCCCACTGCGGGTGCCCTCGGGACGCCAACCTGCTGGTCAGCCTGTACACGCCCAACGACTCGGGCCCGGCGACGTATCACCGCTCCGCCCTGCAGACCTCGTTCCTCGCCCCGGACGGCGACCACACGGCGGACCAGGACGGCGCCGCGTACACCGCGACCACCGGCTCCTGGTACTACCTGACCGGCGTGGACGTGCTCGGCGCGCCGGCCGCGGGCAGCGTCGTCGCGCTGGGCGACTCGATCACCGACGGGTCCGGATCGACGGCGAACGCGAACCACCGCTGGCCCGACCGGCTCGCCGCCCGGCTGCGCCAACTGCCCCCGCGTGAGCGCCTCGGCGTGCTGAACGCCGGCATCGCGGGCAACCGCGTGCTGCTGGACGGCACCGGCCCCAGCGCCCTGTCCCGGCTGGACGCCGACGTGCTCTCCCGCAGCGGCGTACGCGCCCTGATCGTCATGGAGGGCATCAACGACATCAAGGGCAGCCCCAACCAGACCGATCCCGCCGCCTTCGCGGCCGCGTACCGCGAGATCGTGGCGCGCGCCCACGCCCGCGGCATCCGCGTCGTCGGCGGCACGATCACCCCGTACGGCGGAAACGGCGGCTGGACCGCGGCCCGCGAGGCCGTACGGCAGTCCGTCAACGACCTGACCCGGTACGGCGGCATCTTCGACGCGGTGGTGGACTTCGACGCCGCCGTCCGCGACCCCGACGTTCCCGACCGGATCCTGCCGGCCTTCGACTCCGGCGACCACCTGCACTTCAACGACGCCGGCCTCCAGGCGATGGCCGACGCGATCGACCTCCACTCCCTCACCGGAAAGGACACGCGATGAACAGGAGATCCCTCTTACGAGCCGGGGCCGGCCTGCTGGCCGGCGGCGCCGCGCTCACCCTGCCGCCCGCCCCGCTCGCCGGAGCAGCAACAGCAGCGGCGGCCGCCGACCCGACCGACGGCTGGACGCAGACCTCGTTCACATACAGCTGGCAGAAGCCCTGGAACCTCGACCTCAGCGACCGGCACAGCTACAGCGGCGGCGTCCACCGCATGTGGGTGTACGCCACCGACGAGCCGTTCGAGGAGGGCAGTTCCACCGACCCGCGCACCGAAATGCGCTGGAAGGCCGACTACACCACGGGCAACCACATGTGGGACGCCGACGTCTACCTCCCGTCCGGCACCGACGGCGCCTCCTTCGTCCAGATCCTGCGCAGCGTCCACCCCGCGGGCACCCCCGCGACCGACATCATGCTCAACGTCTACGACACGGGCGGTGGCACCGTACGGCGCTACGACGGCACCGTGCTCAAGACGGGCGCGTACGACACCTGGTTCAACGTGAAGATCGCCCACCAGGCAAGCAGCGGGACCGGGACCGTCAAGGTCTACTTCGACGACTCCCTCGTCCTGACGGTCGAGGACCGGGGCCCCGCCACCCGCTACTTCAAGAACGGCGTGTACAACCACGGTTCCGGCCTCGCCGAGGCCCGCTTCCGCAACATCCTGTACTGGACGAGGTGACCGTACCGTGCGCAGACGACAGGCTCTCGCCATGCTCGGCGGCACCGTCCTGGCAGGCACGGTCGGCGCGACCAGCCCGGCCGGGCGGGCGTACGCCGCCGACGAGGTGTACTTCCAAAACCGTGGCAGCGTCGAGGGCTGGGACTACGCCTACACGCAGAAGGACGGCGTGATAGCGACCGTCGACTCCCCGGTGTACAAGGGCGCCCACTCCCTGGAGGCCACCCAGACGTACATCGGCGAGACCGGTGGCTACCACTCGGAGGTCATCCAGCGCGGCGCGCAGAGCGTCGGCGAGGAAAAGTACTACGGCAAGGCCATCCGCCTCGCCCCCGACTGGGAGTTCCATGACCAGAACGTCACCTTCCAGCAGTGGTCCCCCGAGGGGCCCTGGCTCCTGATGTTCGTCATCGGCGACGAGATCCGCTTCGGCGGCTCCGGCGGCATCAAGGGCACGGTCGGCGCCATCACGGCCCTGCGCGGTACGTGGCTGCGCGTCGTCGCCCGCCTCAAGCTGGCCGGCGACGGCGCGGGCGCCTTCGAGGTCTGGCTCAACGGCACGAAGACCGTCAGCATGACCGGCATCACGGTCCTTCCGTCGACCTCGCAGACCATCCGCTGGTCGAACGGGATCTACTGCACGGCCTGGCGGGACGGCGCACCCAGCGGCCCCGACGTGCTGACGATCCACCACGACAACCACCGGATCGCCTCGTCCTACGCGCTCGCCGAACCGGCCAACTGGTCCTGAGCACGCCGCGTCACCCCGGCCGGGGTCCTGATGGTCGTCTTGGGGTGCTGGGCGGGGTAGTCGTTTCGGCTTCCCCGTTGTTATGTCTCAGCCATCCCGGCGAGGTCGAGTAGCTGGTTCATGACGACGGGTGGCAGGGCGAGGCCGACAGCGAAACTCGCCGAGCTCGGCCTGCCCGTCCACGTCCTGCAACGGTACGCGGGGCACTCCACACCGACGATGTCCATGCACTACGTCGCACGCCGGGACGAGCACGCCGAGCAGGCGTTCCTGGCCACCCGCAAGTTCAAAGCCGACGGCACCCGCGTGGGCCGCAGGGCGGCGGAACCCAGAACACGCCTGATGAGACGCTGTTTGCGGCGATCATCTACGTGCCCCCGTCTCTATCGACCTGACCCGCCACCGGAAGCCACAACCATGAATGACCAGCGCCAACGCCGTATCGACACCCTGAGCCAGGCCGCCCGCCGCAAGTCCGAGGCCAAGACGAAAGCCGCCGAGACCGCCATCCGCACCCTGGTCAAGCGCGGCAAGTCCGTGACCTTCCAGGCCATCCAACGCGAGGCGGGCGTCTCACACTCCTTCCTCTACACCCACCCCACCCTGCGCGAACGCATCGAACACCTCCGGCGTCAGCACCAGGCCGCAGCCGCTCCAGCTCCAGCTCCAGCCGCGGCCGGGGCCGCAGAGAGCAACATCGTCCTCGCCCTCACCGCAGAGATCACACGACTGAAGAAACAACTCCGCGACAACGACAAGGCATTGCGGGATGCCCTCGCCCAGGCACACGGCGAGAATCTCGACCTCCGACGCGAACTCGCCCGCCGTGGTCTGCCACGGACGGCCCCCGCCGAAACGGAGTAGCGGCCAGCCACCGCCATGCCGCAGGATCAGCCTCGTGGAGACAGTGGTGCAGTGGGTCCGCACGTCATGGACCAAACAATCCCGCGGCGGGCTCGAAGCCGCGCGTCGGAACGCGACCCCGACGGCTTTTCCGCTGCCGCTCGGCTCGCCACCCTTCATGCACGAGGTTCGGATGGACGAAGCCGGAGACTTCCAGCCCCGGGCTGTGACGCACGACAGCATGCCCGACTCCAGCACGGACGCCGGCGTGCTCTTGCGGGAAGTCGACGGACTGCTGCGGGTTCAGCTGGTCGCCACGCCATTCGGCATGCCACGCAGATCGCGGCGTCCTCCGGCTGTTCGCCTCGCCCGCGGAGAGTGGCTCCGCTGGCAGATCAACTACCGCTTTACCGGTTCATGCGGCGGCGAATGGACCTACCGACTCGACACGCTCAACATCGTCCATGGTCCGGCACAGCCCGACCTCTTCCTCGGCATCCCCACCCGCCACGTCAATGAACTTTCCAGCCTGCGCTGACGCCACCTGGCAGCAATCTCATCAACGTTCTGAAGTGCAAGAACGCCGCATCAGAAGCTAAAACCCGTTGATAAGCCGGGCACGTGTACGAAGTCGAGCAGGACGTGAACGGTGATGCAGCGGCCGGGCGGCTTCGGTGTGGATCAGGTCGAGTTGGTGGCGGGCCCCGTCGACCAGCACGATCCAGTCCCGCAGATGCTGCCGGTCGCGGGCCTCGGCCTGGGCGAAGGCGTCAGCGACGACCTGCTCCGGCCGGCGGATCACCGAGGCGGTGCACCATTTCCGCTGCGCCTTCGGACCCGGCCTCGCCGGCCGGGCTTCACTGCGGCCGCCGGGCGGATGAACGATGTCGTGCGGCCGGCGCGGTGCGGGCGCGGTGTCGAAGACGCAGGCCACCGTCGCTATTCGCTTGCGGTTGGGCTTCTCACCCGGGGCCAGCCGCCCGCGCCGCCCGGCCGCCGCACTCTTGGCCGCGGGGCGCATCACCACGCCCTTGCCGTCGACCTGGATGACCAGCGGCATCTCGCGGGTGCACGGGGCGGGGACCTTCGCCGCGTAGCAGCCGGCGATGTCGACAGCGGCGGCGACCACCAGCTCTTCGAGACGGCGCTTGCCCACAACCTTCCCGCACCGTCGCTCGATCGCGGCGGCGGCCTGATCGAACGAGCCGCAGACCGCCTCCAGGACTGCGAGGCGGGCAAGCCCACGGAGTGGCGGCCGGCGGGCAGCGACAGGTCCGCATCCGCCGGGTGCACATTGGACACACCCCGGCCGCGATAGGCGATCCTGCTCACCCGCACCGGTCCGAACACGCAGGTCAACCAGCGGCCATGACCCTTCTCCCGCCAGGTTCGCGCCTGTCCTTCCGGCCCGTGCACCACCGGGTGTCCTCCACCTGTGCGCACCGAGTCCTCCTCCATCCTCGCCCGCAGGTCGAGGTGATCCTGCATCAACTGCCGCAGCAGCTCGCGTCCCTGCCGCTCAAGCAGCACCCCCAGGTCGTCGTGGGCCATACCCGCCGCCGGGTCGTCGGCCAGCGTCTCGAGACGAGGCATTCGAAGGCATCACGGGAGGCGAAGTACGGATCAGGTTCACTCAAGGCGTCGTACGGTTCCATCGGGGCTCTTCTTCTGGGGTGATTCGCTTTTGGTTGACACCTTCGAATCTACGGAGAAGAGCCCCTTGGTCACCGGGAGTTGGCCCGGTCGGCGCCCTGCCTCCGGCGGGCAGGGCTGAACCATCCCGGCGCGTCCTCGTCCAGCCAGCCCCGCTCCACCAGGCGCTTCAGTTTTCCCCGGGTCCCCTCGATCTTCGCCGTCGTTGCCTCCAGCCCGATCCGCGGCACGATCTGCTTGGCCTGCAACGGGCCCGGAGCATCAGCGATGATCTTCACGATGTCCCGGTACACATCCGGCAACACATACGCCACCAGACCCTCCCGCCATGGCGGCACCATCATCGCCCCGGCCCCATGAGACGCCAACGCGTCCTCGGACTCCGGCGCATTGTGCGCCGGCCCGTCCGGATCCGCCTCCGCGACCGACAACTCCGCCAGCACCTGCGCGACGGTCTCCCGCGTGATCTCCAGCCGCGACAGATCCTCCCGGGCCCTCTCCAGCCGCACGGCCAACTCCACCGCCTCGGCCTCAAGTTCCTCCAGCCCGTGTCGAGCCTCGGCCTCCCGCGCCTGAAGCTCTTCCGGCAAAGACGCCATGGCACCCACCTCCGCCCTTGCCACAGTAGAAGTACGACGGCGCCGACTACACGCCAATCAGCGACTTCCTAGCTCAGCCAACCCCGGAGAGGAACACACCCTTCTCAATCCTGAGCCGTTACAGAGCCAACTTTGGGCGGATCGATGCCGTGGTGACGTGGCGGAACCCGTCCTCGGAGCCAGCCTCGATGGCGACTCGACATGAAACTTGACTGGCTATCAAGTGCTGCAGTTCCAGGCGATGACATCCAGCCCGTTCCAAAGCCCAGCTCGCCGCCGGTAGATTCGGCCGGGACGCCGCGCGGTAGTGTTGGGTGACGACGCCGTGCTGCCGCGCGAGTGCCTTGACGGCGCTGACTGGACAATCTCCGTATGGCCGTGTTGTGTTCGCATTGCAGGCAGGTGACGGATCCTGAAATGGCTTCGGCCCCATCGCACAGCCAACGCCCACCGCGAAGCGGACGCGCTGAACGACTCGGGCGTCTCCTTGATGAGGCAGGGCCGTTTCGAGGAAGCCCGGGCAGCATGCGAGCAGGCCGCCGGGATTTTCAGGCGTGTCGGCGATCTTCGCGGTGAGGCCGCAGCGCTCAGTAATGTCGGCATGATCCTTTTCGACATGGCGGACTTCGAGGAGTCGGTCGAGGTCCATTGCCGGGCCCTCGCCCTGATCGTGCGCGTCTGGGACCTGAACAACCAGTCGCGGATACGCTTTCGGCTCGGCCTCGCGCTGGCGAGGGTCGGCAACCTGGCGCAGGCGCTCACCGAGCACGAGTTGGCCGCGGCTGCCGCCCACGAGGCCGCAGAGACTGATGGCGAGGCCCTGGCGCTGGCCAAGCAGGGCGACGTGCTGCTGGAGATGCGCCGCTTCCGCGACGCGATCCCGGCCTATGAGGCTTCCCTCCGGCTCAGCGACGATGACGGCCTGCCCCTCGCGAACGCTCCCCTGACCAAGGGCGAGGTCCTGAACAACCTCGGCATCACTCTGTACTGGGCAGATCGCTATCGCGACGCCATCGCCGCACACGAGCGGGCCGTCCCGCTCTTCCGGGGGGGCCGGCGACCAGGCCTGCGAGGGCAATGCGCTGGAATGCCTGGGCAGGGCGTTCTGGGGTGCGGGCCGCCCTGATGAGGCGATCACCGCCTACCAGGCCGCGGCCGCCGCATTCCGGGGGGCGGAGGACCCGCGCGGCGAGGGCATGGCCATGGCCAACTTGGGCGGGGCACTCTCGCAGGTGCGGCGGTTCGACGACGCCATCGCCGCCCTGGAGCGGGCCCTCGTGCTGCTGCGGGAGGCCGGTGATGAACTTGCCGCCGGCGGGGCACTGACAGACCTCGGCTTCGCGCTGCGGGGAGTGCGACGTTTTGAGGAGGCCATCTCGGCACATGAGCGGGCCGAGGCGATCGCCCGGAAGGCCGGCAACCGTGAACTGGAGACGGTGGCCGCGCGAGACCTGGAGGAGACGCGGGCAGCCAGGGACGGGAGCGCGCGGGACGACCCTCGGGCCCGTCTCGACGCCTCGCACCTTGCAGGAGACGTGCTGAACGACCGCGGCCTCCCCCTGCTCCGCTCCGGCCGCTTCGAAGAGGCGGAGACGGCGTTCCGGGAGGCCGTCGCTGTCTTCCAGCGGCTCGGCGACCGCCGGGACGAGGGCGTGGCGCTCGGCAATGTCGGCCGGTGCCTGTGCGAGCGAGGCCTCTACAGCCAGGCGATCGAGGTCCTGGAGCAGGCCCTCACCCTGGTTACGGACGCCACTGGCGATCAGGAACCCGCCAGCACCATCCCGCAGGCCCTCGGCGCCGCGCTGACCGACCAGGGCATCGCCTTCGTGGGACAGGCCGCTTCGGCGACGCGATCACGGCTTACGAGCGAGCCGCCGCGCTGCTCCGCGAGCACGGCGACCGCCATGGCGAAGGCGTTGCGCTGAACAACCTCGCCGTCGCCCTCTTCGGCTCCAAACGCTTCGCCGAGGCCGCCTCCGTCTACGATCAGGCCGTCGCCATCTTCCGGGACGCCGGGGACCGCGCCTGGGAGGGACGGGCACTGGACGGTCGGGGCAGGGTGGTGGTGATGCTGCACCGCCTCGATGAGGCGACTGCCGACCACCAGGCAGCGGCCGTGTGCTTCAGGGATGTCGGAGACAAGAGCGCCGAGGGCGGCACGCTGACCTATAGTCCCTCGCGTTGCGGCGGGCCCGCATCGTCCACGAATTCGACCGCTCAACCGCCCAACGCTTGGGCAACAAGACGAAGCCCTTGGCGTCTTTGGGCCGGGAGACGACCTTGACGGTGAGGCCGAGAGCGGTCTGTGCCCAGGTGCTGAACTCATCTCCGCCGTAGCCGTTGTCCGCCCAGACCAGCACGATCTCGGGGTGCTCGGCGTGAAGGCGGGTCAGCAGGACGCGGGCCGCGTCCCGGTCCTGGACGTCGGCGGGCGTGACGAGCAGGTCGACGAGCAGGCCGTCCTGATCGACCAGGAGATGACGCTTCCTCCCATTTATGTGTTTGTTCGCGTCATATCCGCGCGTCGCTTTCGACACGGTCTCCGCGCCCTTGACGGACTGCGAGTCCACGATCACCCGGACCGGCCAGGGATACCGTCGGCGGTCCAGCCGCAACCGCCGGCGCAGCTGGTCGAGGACATGCCGCAGGACGCCGGCCTTCGCCCAGCGGGCGAAATACCCGAACACCGTGCGCCACGGAATGCCGAAGTCAGCGGGCAGTGCCCGCCACTTCGCCCCGTTATCGGTGATGTAGCGGATGGCGTCGATCACGCGGCGGCGGGGCCACTTCTCTGGGGCCCCGCCCTTCGGGGTCTGGCAGGCCGGGACGGGCAGGAGCTTCCAGGGAGGGGCCCATTCGAGGTCGCTGGTGTCGGAGGGGTAGCGGGGCAGCATGACGGTGCCGGGCCGCGACCGATGGACGGGGCCAACTGCGGGACGGTTGCGGCCCGTTGCCTCTCATGTTCCGGTTCACTCCAGGTTGGCCAGCAGCTGAAGGGTGGATTCGATCGCCCCCATCTGCGCCATGACCGTGCGGATATAGGGGTCGTCGGGCTTCTTCTTCTGGTGCGGCAGGAGAATCCCGGCGACGAAGTGGGCGACCCTGTGGTGGACGGACTCGAAGAACGCCCGCTCGTAGCCGATCCAGACCTCCGGCGCGTCGTCCAGCATCCGGTAGCCCCACGATTTGTCCCAGGTCACCGGCCGCAGTCCCTTCGCCGCGGCGACCTGGCGCAGGTGCGCGAGCCCGGTGTGGACCTGCGCGCGGGTGCGCTCGGTGGCGGCCATCAGCTGGACGATGGTCAGGCCGGCGGGACGGGCCTCCAGCAGGGTGGAAAGGACGGCTTCGGCGTGGACGTGAGCGGGAACCCCGCCCCATCGCTACTCGCCCGAGCCCTTCAGCAGCTTCTGAAGCTGCTCGTCCAGGTCGACCTCGCCGCGGGTGACCGCGTTCTCGATCCAGTCCGCCGACGCCCGCACCCGCGCAAGTCCCTGCAGGATCGTCTCGCGTTCGGCGTCGTCGTAGGGCTCGCCCCGCAGGTTCGGAACGATCCTGCCGGCGGTGACGGTGAACTGCGTGCAGACCGCGACCAGGTCCATGAACTGGGTGTTGTGCCCTCATGCGCCGCAGCTGGTCCAGCTGCGGGGCGGCTTCCTCCTGCCCGTACTGGACCTGCTGGCGGAACTGGTCGAACTGCGCCTCGTTCACGGCGTGCCTGGCCGTGTCGTCGGCCATCCCCTTCGAGGCGACCGCCGGGCGGCGCAGGAAGTCGGTGGCCACCCGCGCGGCCACCTGGTCGTCGGCGGCCAGGTCGTGGATCGCGTCCACCTTCTCCTGGACGCTCTCGGGAGTGTCGACCTTCCAGCCGACGATCCGTTTCGCGCTGTCGTGCGTCCAACGCGCGGGCCCGCCCCGCGGACTGGGCGGAGGGTTGTCCACCGCCTCGAACCGTTCCCGCTCGTCGGGAATGCAGGCGAGGATCTTGTGGATGGTGTGGGAGACATCCGCCCGCCGGCGTTCCTTCGGCCAGCGCGGGAGCCACCCACCGGTAGTCCCGAACCGTCGAATACGCCAGGCCGACGTCCTCGGCGAACATCCGGATCGCCTCGCTGACCGTGAACAACTCCTCGCTCCCCGACGGGTTCGTACCCCCGTAGGAGCGCATCGGCTCGATCTCCAGGCCTGCGTCCCCGAGCTGCCACTGGACGCTGCTCATCGTCTCGACCCAGTCCCGCCCCAGCTTGACCAGCTCGTCGTAGCGCTGCCGGGTCACACTGCCGACCATCCCGGTCATCCGGACACCACCCCCACGAGCCCCGGGTGCGATACCCGTATGTGCCGCCAACTCACCCTGGACACCCGTCACTTCGCACGATCCGGCTGCCTTGTCCCGGCCGGAAGGGCGTACCGGCCCGGCGCTCGAACCGGCCCCACCACCACCGAACGCGCAGGCTCACGCCCCGCCCTGCCGCGCGCGCCGCGCGTTCCAGGCCCGTTTGCGGCAGGCGGGAGAGCAGTAGACGGCCGAGGCGGGACGGTCGACTCCCACCGTCCACGACACCCCGCACTGCGGACACGAGGCCGTCACGCCGGCCTTCACCGCCTCGGTCCTTGACCGAGCCCGACGCATCCGCCGCCAGTGCCTCGAACGGCACGCGTCCTCACAGAACACTGCCGTCGACCTCGCCGACGGCATCAACGGCCCCCCGCACCCCCGACACAGTCGCGGCCCCACTTCCCGGCCTGCGGCGACAACAAGCCTCAGTCGGGGCACCCCACGCTTGGCCATGCCGCCACCGTAGGACCGACAGGTGGCTTGTGGCACCCGCCCATACAGCCAGCGCGAGTGGCCTACATCCGCTGCACATACGCCGCCCGCCATTCCGGCGACGGGTCCGCACCCAGCTCGGTCCAGTACTCCCGCCCACCCACGATCTTGCCGTCCCGAACGGTCCAGAAAGACGCCACACGGTGGACCCCCATGGCATCGTGCGGGACCTCCACCTCAGAGACCACTGCCTCGCCATCCGCCACGATCCGCAACACCCTGATCGACCACCCCCTCCGGATACTCCGCGTTGATGTTCACGAAGTTGCCGCGACCCACGATCCGCTCTCCACTCACGGGCCACTCCACCACCAGGTCATCGGCCAGCAACTCACCTAGACCCTCCCAGTCCCGGGCCTGCATGCGGTCCCACAACGCCTCAACGATCTTCGAAGACTCCATGGCCGCATCCTGACAGGCCCCACTGACAACGCCCGGGCCGTGATGCCAGATAGCCCCAGGCAACAGCGACACCGAAGCCGCACACCAGACCTGTCATGTCGGCCTCAGACACAGGCACTCAGCATCCGGCGCTCGTGGCATCGTCCGGCCGACGGCCAGTCCTGATCTTTCACCGCCTGCACAAAAAACTGAACATCCGCCGCGCGGTCCGGGCGTCCGCTCTCATCGAAGCCCAGCCGCCGTCTCCTTCAACCCAGTCGGCACAGTTCGTGTCGGGAAGCCGGTCCGGCTGTATCTCTAGATGAATGAGTCCAAGGGGTGTCGTTGCGGTCGGTGATCGTAGGCGGTCAGTGACCGCTTGATCGGCTGTCCGGTTTTGTCGTTGTGCCAGATCGCCGCTGTGAGCGCGAGGATCCGGCACAGAACGCGGACCGCCACCCCCGCCGGGCTCTTGCCGCCGTGTCGTTCCAGGTCGAGCTGCCCCTTGAAGGTCTGGTTGATCGACTCGATGACCTGCCGCAGCGGCTTGAACAGGTGTGCTCCGGCCCGTTCGGCCTCCCACTTGCGGGCCGGCCGCAGCAACTCCAGGTGACGCTCGGCAAGATCGCACTCGAACTCGCGGCCGTAGTAGTTCTTGTCCCCGATGATCGTCTGCCCGGGGCGGGCTGCTTCGACATCGGGCGCGGTGTCGAGCATGTCGCGCAGTGTCTCGCGCTCGTCGGCCTTCGCGCCGGTGAGGGCGAACAGGATCGGCAGCCCGCCCAGCGTGCACACCAGGTGCAGCCGCAGCCCCCAGAAGTACCGTGAGTGCGACGCGCAGTAGCCGTACTGGGCCCAGCCCGCCGGGTCCGAGCGTCTGGCCGTCTCGCGGGAGCATCCGCAGCCGACCGGGGTGGAGTCGACCAGCCACACGTCGTCGCTCCACAGCGAGGTGTCCCGGGCCAGGATCCGGATCATGCTGGTGAGCAGCGAGGACGCGGCGCGCAGCCGCTTGTTGTAGCCGGACTGCTGGGGCACGTAGGGGAAGAGGTGGCCGAAATCCCGCCCGACGCGGCGCAGCCAGCGCCGCTCGGATGTGTAACCGAGCAGCGCCGACGTGACCGCGAGCGTGACCAGTTCGGCGTCACTGAGCGTGGGTGCGATCCCGACGGCGGGCCGGTACGGGGCCAGCCACGGCGAAGCCTTCAACTCGTCGTCGATCCGGGCATAGAGTGCCGTTGCGAGGGTGTCCAGGTCTGTCTTCACACACTGACATTGGACGCCCTCGTCTCATGTCCGCAGGCCATCCCTTGGACTCATTCATCTAGTTGGTGTCCGTCGCCGCCAGTACGGCAATCCGGCGGAAGTCGGGGGAGAGGGCGGCTACGCCATAGTCGGCGTCAATGTCGATGTGGAACCGGTCCGCATCGGCCTCGAAGTGGAACCATGTGCTCTGCCGCACATGGCGCTCCACCTCCTCCGCGCTCGCACCCGCCATCGAACGCCATGCCCATAGCCTCCCGTAGGTGCCCTGCACACCCGAGCCGTTCAAGCCGCCCATCGACGCGGTGGCGAAGAGCAGGCGCGAGATTTCGTCCACCAGGCGGATGGCGATCTCAGAGCGATCCGTGGGGCCGAGCCCGTCGACGCATGCCATGGGCAGGGCCGGCAGCACAGCGGGCACCCGCTCGGGTGCGATGGCCACGTCCACCATGAAGAGCCAGGCGCCGCAGTCACCCCACTCGCCTGCCAGGCAAAGATGTTCTCGTATACGTCCGTGGTGGCGATGTCACGAAGGGCGGACCGCTCGGTTGTACGTGGTGTCGCCGGGCTCATCCGGTCCTCAGCGGGTAGCCGGTTCGGCACCCCACTGGCGGAGCCGCGTATCGAGCGGCTGGGGAAGTCGGCCTCCAGGCCGCGGCGGTGCATCGGCAACCAGGCCAACTGGTGCCAGCCAGGTCGTACGAACGTCCACCCGGCCGCCGCGGAGAGCACAGCGCTGGAAACGTGTCGATATCCACGCCACGGAGTGCCAACTCCTGGGAGAGACAGGCGCGCAGCTCATCCAGCCGCTCCCACTCGCGACGGTCGAAGACGCTGACTGCCAGGTCGATGACCTGGTGGTGCTCCGCAAGCAGTGAGGCGACAAAGCGCAGCAGGAGGCCGGAGCCCTCAGTCGACGGCCGCTTTTCGTCGAGGAGACGAAGCAGCTGCACCAGGCTGTCACAGCCGGGAGCGAGAGCGAACACCCAGACCACATGGTCCAGTTGACGCTCATACTCCCGCACCTGTTCGACAGCGGCCGCGCGCAGGTCGGCCAGCTGCGACCCCAGCTCGCGCGCGTACGAGGCGTCCCCCTGCGCGGCACGCCGTTCGACCTGGCCCATACGAGACCGCCGAGATCGCCCTTGGCGTCTTCAACGGACTGCCCTAATCCTCAGCCGCATGCAACGGCCGGGCGGGGATCTGGGCACCGCAGACACGTCCCCCGCTCCTGCCGCGCCTCTACCAATTGCCGCCCTCTTCGTCATCGCGCGCGGAATCCGGCTGCCATCCGACTGGACTAAAGGTGACAGCGACTGGCTTCGATGGAAGTGTGAACACTGGGCGGTCCCGCGGCGGAACGAGCAGCCACCACGGGGCACAACTATTACGGCGTAATAGAGCAGCCGCCCCGCGCGGGATGTGTTCCAGCGAAGGCATCGTTGTCGCAGCTGTCCAAGACCGACGTCGAGCTATTACGCCGTAATAGTGCTCGGCCGGTACCCGGCCCTTCCCTCAGCAGTCCAAGCAGTGCGCTGTCCCACGCTGGCCTGGGCAGTCTCAGCTTCCGTGAGCCCCGCCCTTCGCAGCGCCGCTGAATCCGAAGTCGGTCTACGGCCCGTCAGGGACCTGCATCTTCCGAAGGACCTGCTTCGGCGGACCGACCTCACCCGGGAACCGATCACCGGCCGGCCATCCTCACTGGCATTGGGCCAGCCTCGTACAGCGGGCATGCCTCTGCGTAGCCTGTCGTCGCGCGGACCTCCACCGCCTTCAACAGTGCTCGGATCGCCATGGACGCAGATGTACCGTCACCAGGGACGAGCGGTCGCCACGGGGCACAACTATTACGGCGTAATGGAGCAGCCGCCCCGCGCAGGGTGTGTGTCCTGCCTCAATCGACCCAAGGCAGGGCGCCGCAGTGACCTGTGATGCCTCAGATTGATCGAGACGGACGCCGCGCGATGTCCCTCAGACAAGATGGGGCGCAAGGTCCTGATCGACAGGTTTCTTGCGGTTCGCTGTGTCCCGTCGCCTCAAGCGCGGAAATGTCGCGGACATTAGCCACGGGGGAGTCGCCCGGCCCTCTCCATCGTTCTCGATCAAGCTGTCGCCGTGCCGGGTTGAGCTCGTCTGGTTGCTCTGTTCGCGGTGCGTCCCTGCGTGCGCCCCTGCGTGCGTCCCGAGAAGGTTCCCCCTCTCCCGGCAGGTGAGTCTGACCGTCCCGCCCAGGCCTCTCCCCAAACCGTGCTGGCTTGAGCGCGTCCGGCCGCAATACCGACGCGTCCCTGCGTACGTCCCGAGAAGACTCTCCCTCTCCCGGCAGGTGAGTCTGACCGTCCCGCCCAAGCCTCTCCCTGTACGGGGAAGGCATACCGTCGCGGGGTTCGGTCGTGCCGCGCTCATGCGCCGCCCGATCTACCTGACGCTCTACCTGCGGTGAGAAATCCCGGTACTCGGCGCGCGTGTCTCTGAGCATGTGCTGTGCCGCTGCCAGCCGCAGCTCCGGCTCCTTGTCAGTGAGTGTGACAAGGAAGGCGCCGAATTCTGTGCCCCTGTGGCTCTTCTCCGCACGCGCCAGTTGGGCGGTGGCAATGGATTCCGGGAGCGTGGCTCGATGCTCACCGCAGCGCGCGGGGTAGAGCGCAGCCAGGGTCTCTGTGACGGCGTCGATCTCCTGGACAGCCTGGTAGTCGCCGCTAAGCCGACGATGGTCCGGGACGTGCCGATAGCGGTGGAGCAGGGCCGCGTGCACATCAGTTGCGGCTGAGGCTGCGTCGGCCGCTGTAAACAGCGCGACGGCTGATAGGACGAGGTCCAGGAAGCTGGGATCCACTCGCGGAAGCCGCTCCTGCAGGGCTGCCTGGACGTAGGCGCGTTCGCGGTCGAGCAAAATGTCTCTTGGTTTGCCACTAGGCCCGCGGGCCAGGCCAGAGGCGGTGAGGAAGTCGACGAGCGCCCGGGTTGTATGGCGGCGATGCCGCGGCCGTCGTTGAGCGCGTCGGCGTTCGGGCGTATTCGGCCGCGGACAGGTGACGGCTCTACGTCGGCCGCTCTGCGCAGCCGTTCCGCGAACACCTTCCATGCCTGGTCGTAGAGTGCTTCGGGATCGTCAAGGTGGGAGTCTGCCGTTATGGGCGGCTGCCGCTGCCCCGGGCGCCATCCTTCCAGTGCCTGCACCGACCGGGCGGTCAGCAGTACCCGCACCCGCCAACTGCTACCCTCCGTGCCACGCACCGCCTTGAGCAGTGCGCGCGTCTGCGCAGGCCGGGTCTCGACACGGTCAACGACGAGCAGCAGATTGTGCTGAAGCCCGGGCAGCACTGTTTCCCACTGAGGTGTCGAGGATACGGCCGGAGCGACGAATCCAGCGATCCAACCACCTGAGTCGATCTGAGACGAATATTCCGGCCCGGCCTTGCTTCGTCTGGGCACCGGTGCGGACAGGTCCCGTATGACCTCCACCGCAAGCCGGGTCTTTCCGCTTTCCATCGCCCCGGTGATCAGCGCGGCGTCGTGCTGGGGTCCGTCCGGGGCTGTGCACCAGTCCCGCAGTGTCTCCTTGAGGTCGACGGTTTCCTGCCCCTCGGCGGTCGAGGTTCCGTCCACCGTGATGTACGGGAGCACTGCTGCTTCCGCATCCAGGAACTGTGCGGGGGTGCGCGGTGGAAGAGGCGGCCCCTTCAGCAGGCGGATCAGTTCAACAGGTTCGGCGGTCGGCTCCACTCCAGTGTCCTCGGCGATGAGCCTTCGTATGCAGGGATGAAACAGCATCCGCGCGGAGGGCATGACGCCGATGACGCCTTCGTCCGGCTCACTGGTTTGCACAACTCCGATCAAGAGCCCACGGGCGAATAGCGCGGTGCCCGACAGCCCGCGCCGTGCCTTGCTGCCATCGCCGGGGGTCAGCCGGTGATGCCAGGTCCACAAGCCGTCTGCGGGGCGGACCGTGCCGTGCACCGTGTATGCGTCCACGCCGCCACAACGCCACTCGTGTTCCGGGAATCCAACGCCCTCCACCTTCTGTTCCTCATCGGTGACGAATCGCCCCCACCGCACTGGCTCAGCCGACGCACGGCCCGAAGAGGGAAGGCGGAGCAGGGCAATATCGAGGCCGCTGTGGCCCTCACAGTGGTTGCAATGGGCATCATCAGACTGCGGTCCACATCCGTGTCGGCTGCTCCACGCCACCTCCACCGGCACCATCGGGCCGTACGGATCGAGGAACCCGACCTGCACAGATATCTCGAGGGCTGAACGGTCGGGCATCACGTGTGCTGCTGTCAGGACGAGAGAGGACGAGATCCGGTAGCCGCTCCCCAGCAACGGATCCTCGCCCGGCGCACCGGCTCTCACGACGGCAACCCGGGTCCAGTCGGTCATGCCGCATCTCCCCGCACGTCACGCCGGTAGCAGTCAGCGTCCATACCCGCCTGCGTTCCCGGAAGTCCACAGGCCTTCCGGTCCAGGGTGGCGGGATTCCTCCTGGCCGGCACCGGGTTCGGCATTGATCTGGTGAGGGCCCGCCACTTCCAGTCGCACGGTCATCCGGTGCGTCCGGCCTGATGACCGCTCGCGCCTGCCGTCGCCAGCCACTACCCAGGCCTGCACACCACCTCCTGCGGATGCCGACCTCCGCAGCTCCACGGTGAACTCCAACTCGATGTCCCTGACGGAGAATCGCAGTCGTCCGCCGGTCCCTCGCGCGGCCGCGCCCTGAAGCCCCCGTCGGACCGCCTCGATCGCCTCGCTCAGCTCCGTATCACGATCTTCCTCATGCATGTTGCCTCCGCCGGTCACATCCACAATCCCCTGCGCGCGGCACTCGGGTAAGGGCGCGTCGGGAATACGAACACGCGCTGTATGTGCGCCGGTCGCGTGCGAAGGACCACAGCCGTCCGCGGCCCACACTCCACCTGCGTGACGACATCCCAATTACGTGCGCCCGGGCAGGCGCGCCCTGACTGTGGTCCTGCCCCCATATCACCAAGGGGAGATATATGTGATATATAACTTGAATTTATTGTTACTGCATCAAATAAACCAAGACGGGAATTTTGGAAGCCAGCCCCCGCCAGAGCAGACGACGGCGAGGCGGCGAGCTATTACGGCGTAATAGCTCGCCGGGGGAGAGGGAACACGCCGCACGGCACTACTGCCTGCTTGTCATGCCCCGACAGACCTGAGGCGGGACGGCTCCCGGCGCCAGGCTTTCTGGAACCGCAGTCCGGGGGCCTATTACGACGTAATAGCCGGAGTCGTTCCCCTCGACGGCCGAGCGCTGCCTCTCCGACGAGTGTCGGGGGGACCAGGGCTGCGCTGGCAGCATCGGGTCCGTGATCGTCGCGG
This sequence comes from Streptomyces sp. RLA012, assembly GCF_056270325.1. NCBI lineage: Bacteria > Bacillati > Actinomycetota > Actinomycetes > Kitasatosporales > Streptomycetaceae > Streptomyces > Streptomyces sp. RLA012. Next base: position 19,463 of record NZ_JBWDPA010000003.1, read on the forward strand.
GACCTCAGGTGGGCGCGCTCGATCCACGGCCCAATGCCGATCGCGACGTCGGTGCCGCTGCCGGGGCCCAGGGCTGCGGGTTCTTCAGGGCTGGAAGCAGGGTAAGGAAAGCGCCGACGGCGGCCTGGTCCTTGGGTTGAGCTGGCCGGGTATGTGACCACGGCGCTTGCCTTGGCGTTTCACTGGACCGTTCCGCGATCGGGCGGGCCCAGGGGAGGGTATGCCGCCGTCGGTGGTGCGGGGGGCAGATGCCCGTGGAGTGCGTGACGGTCTGGGTGGCGTCCGGGCTGCAGAAGAGAGGTAGTTCCATTGACCGCTCAGGTGCTGGCGAGGTCGGCGACCCGCAGCTGAACGCTGGCGGAGACGACCGAGTCGACGGTGAAGTCGTCGACGTGACCGCGCGGGAGACCAGGAGATGGCCCTCGGTGTAGCCACCGCTCCGGGCCACAGTCGCGAGGCCGTCCGCCCACTCGCAGAGGATCGTATCGTCGGCTCCGTCGAGGATGACCACGGAGAACCGGCAGCCGAACCACAGGTGTTGCCGGAGACCGGCTGCGGCAACATGGTCCGCACTGATCTTCACGCTCAACAGCTACACGCCCGGACAGACAGCTTCGCCCGTCAGGCGTTCCATCGTCCCCAGCCGATCGCCAGCCACCTCCTCGCCGCAGCGATCCGGCAGCCTTGCCGACACCCACGACCGCACCTGCATCACTTGCCAGGAGCCCCACACGTGAGCCCAGCACAAGATGAACGAGACCATATCCGCGCTGCCATGCAGCGCATCCTGACCGGCAGCCCCGAGCACTCCAACAGCGCTCTGACCATCGTCGCCCTCGCCATCGAGGCACAGGTCCCCCCATCGCCCTCACCCAGCGGCACCCCGACCTGCGTAACGAGTTCTACGCACACGTCAGAGAGCGAGGTGCTGTCCCCGACACGTAAGCCCGACTCCGCGCGGAGCTCGTCCAGCTGAAGGAAACCATCGCGAGCAAGAACGAGGAACTCGCCCGCTTGTGTGAGGACGTACCCGCACTCGTCCGCGCACTCAACCAGCTCACCGCCGAGAACGGAGCACTCCGTCGGCGTTGCAACTGCCGACCGGAGCCTGTCAACGCGATCAAGGCAGGTAGATCGTTCTATCCCTGTGCCGGGATCGTTTGATCGTCGTGTCGGAGGTCGGCGGGCTTGTTGATCCAGGCGGCCTCGGGAGTTTCGGTGGTTCGGGTGCCCCGCGGACGAATCGTTCGGGGTGCTGGCGGTAGACGCTCGTGAGGACGTCGGCGCGCATCTCGCGGAGCTGGTCGGCGAGGCCGAAGTGCACGTCGAAGGGGGTATGCATGGCTATTCCGGAGTGCCGGTGGGCGAGGTTGTACCAGTCGAAGAAACCGGTGCACCAGGCGCGGGCGTCCTCGATGCAGCCGAACCGCCCGGGAAAGTCGTGCCGGTATTTGAGGGTCTTGTACTGACTCTCCGAGTACGGATTGTCGTTGGACGTCTTGGGTCGAGAGTGCGACTTGGTGACACCCAGGTTGTTCAGCATCTGCGCGACGTTGTGGGCGATCATCGGCGAACCGCGATCCGAGTGGATCGTCAACTTGCCTTGCCGGACGGGGTACTTGGCGATCGTCGAGGACAGGAACTGCTCGGCCAGCTCCTTGTTCTCCGAGGCGGCGACCATCCAGCCGACCGTGTAGCGGCTGTAGATGTCGATGATCGTGTAGAGGCAGAAATAGCTGCCCTTGACCGGGCCCTTCAGCTTCGTGATGTCCCACGACCACACCCGGTTGGGTGCGGTGGCGATCAGCTCGGGCTTCTTGCGCGGCGGATGCGTGGCCTGCGGCGCCGTTCGCGGACCTCGCCGTGCTTGCGCAGGATCCGGTACATCGTCGCCTCCGAGCACAGGTAGATGCCGCGGTCCAGCAGCACCGCGCAGATCTCGGCAGGCGCCATGTCGACGAACTCGGCCGAGCGCAGCACGGCCAGGACCTTCGCCTCCTCCGTCTCTGTCAGAGCCCGCGGATGCCGCTTGCGCTCCCGCTTCTGCCGCACCGGAGCCGGGGACCTGCGGTGGTGCCGATACCAGGTCGCCCGGCTCAGGCCGAGCGCGGCGCACGCCTGCACCCGTCCCACCAGCAACGACAGCGATTCCAGGGCCTTGGCGCGGGCGGCCTCGAAGACCCCTCCCGCTGCCGTCACGGCTTCTCGCCCGTCGTCCCGTCGCTGCCCGTGGCGAGTTGATCCAGCAGCGCGGAGAGTTGCCCGACCTGATCGCGAAGGCGCTCGCTGCCGCCTTCGGCGATGACATCGTCGATACCGGCCCGGACGCGTGAGAAACACCCTCCGAGCACTCGGCTGAAGCGACCGACGCCCGCCAAGTAGAACGCGCAGCCGCATCCCACGGCGTCTCGGCGAGGGCTGGACGAGTAGTTCCGTTTGCAGGGTTCACGAACTGGGGAGGGTGTCCAACATCGGGTTGTGACGGCCGAGTTGGACACCCTCCTGACCGCACTGTACGTGCGCGTCGATGACCGTTTGAAGACCCCGCGGTGGCGTGGCCGGCCGCCCCGGCCGACCGATGCGGAACTGGTCACCCTGGCCCTGGCCCAGGCACTGCCGGGCTTCCACTGCGAGGCCCGCCGGCTGCGCTTCGCCCATGCCCACCTGCACGGCCTGTTCCCCTACCCGATCAGGGACGGGTCATCCAGCGATGCCGCTCCCTTCACCGTGGGCGGCCCGGCCTGGGCCGGTTCCGCTTCGGTTGCTACCCGCTGGGCTCGGACCTCCCGGTTCCGGCGGGGCGGCAGCCAGGGCGCTCCATGTGCAGTCGGGAGACAACGGCGGAGGAGGATCCGGTGTACTTGCCGTGGTATTCCATGGGCGCGCCCTGCATCGTCCAGAAGGCGAGCTTGCCGATGACCATGCCGGGATAGACCCGCACGGGGTGCGCCACCTTGATCTCCAGGGTCCAGGGGAACACGGCGCCGCTGTGTCCGAGCGGAGCGGAGAACTGTATCCAGATGCCGAGTGTCGAGGTCGACCTGCTCGCGTGGAGGGTGGCCGCGTAGTGCGGGCTGCCCATGGCCTCCATGGTGCGGCCCAGGTAGAAGCGGCCCGGTTCCAGCACCGTTCCCTCGGGGCGGATCGTCACCCCCGTGGCTTTCGGCGGCTCGAAGCAGTCGATGACGTCCTGTTCGTACCAGAGGATTTCGTTCGCCAGCCGGAATCCGTAGCTGTTCGGCTCGATTCGCTCCACGGCGAAACCGTCGATGTGAATGCGGCCGGCCCGTACCACCGAGAGGATCTTTGACCCGCTGAGGATCACAACCAGCTCCGCAGTACCTCGTGGACGGTGTTCCGGTAGGTCTCAAGGCCGCCGCTGTTGTCGACGAGCGCGTCCGGGACGATGAGGTCGATCCCTCGGCTCGACCGGTCCGCCCGGGAGAGGTCGGCACGTTCCGCGAGCCGCTTGTGACGCAGCGCCTCGTCACAGGTGACGCGCAGGAACCGGAAGCCGTGGCCGCGCAGTGCGGGGTCGTCGACATACGGGTCGCGCAGGTCGTCGTTGACGACCAGGTCGGCCTCGATGGCGGTCAGGCGGGCGACGAAATCCGCGGCGATGGCGTCGGGCCGTATCCGGCGCAGGGCGTCCGCCAATGCCTCCATGAGCGCCTGGTCCTGGGCCCCGGCCGCGAGCGGCACACCCGCCGTCCGGTACACCTGTTCCTGGAGGTCGTACAGCGGTTTGGCAAGTTTCACACGGGCGTGGCTCAGCCCGTTGTCGCGGGCGAACTCCCCGATGAGCGAGGCGCAGGTGGACTTGCCCGCGCCGGTCAGGCCGAAGACCGATATGTGCAGCCGCTCGCGGATTCCGTTCACGGTTCACCTCGCCGCATCGCGTCTGGTGCCTTCGGCGGGCTCGTTGGTGTCGTCCATGATCGCTGTCCCCCTTCGGCCGGCCGTGGTGACCGTGCCGTCGCTGATCACTGCCGATGTGCCCGTGATGCCTGTGGCGGTCACTGCCGGTACTCCCGCTTCGCGCAGCAGGATGGCCAGATGCCCCAGTGCGGATCCCTGGTCGAAGACGAAACCGGCGACATGGCCGATGAGTACGGAGAGCACCGCGTACGGTCGGGACGCGCAGACGATCGGTTTCTCGCCGCACGCCGCGACCTTCCCGATGATCCGGGCCAGGCCCTCGTGCCCGCTGACGTCCCGGTACTTGGCGACGCTCACCGCGGGGCCGATCGACAGCCGCCGCAGCAAGGCGTCGTCCTCCAGGCGCAGCAGGGGACCTCGTGCCGTCCCCGGTGAGACGCACACCGTGCCGCTGACGACCGCCACCGCATCGTGCCCTCCGAGCGGCGAGTAGTCGACGAAGTACAGCCGTCCGTCCTCCAGCACCCACTCCAGTGTCACCTGGCCGTACTCGTCGTCCATGGCCGCTGTGAAGCGGGCGATCTCCTCCAGGTGCGGAAGCAGTACGGCGCCGCTTCGCGGAGCCGTGATGTTGCCTTCCGCCTCGAATCCGCGCGCCACGTCGTCCACCACGATCGCCTCGGCCCCGGCGGTGCCGCGGTTGAGCGCCATCAGACCCTCGTCGGTGTACTCGACGACCAGGCCGTCGCCCGTCCTGCGGGAGATCATCCCCAGATCCCCGCGAACGAAGTCGCGCACCACCACCGCGTGCAGCGCCTCCGAGCCGGCTCCCGATCCAGTGGTCCGGATCAACTGGCTGAGGACGTCCTCCTTGGGAACCACGATCTGGCGGAGTGTGTCCCCGAAATCCAGTACGCATTCGTCCGAGCCGCCGGCGAGGCACTTCCTCAACCGCTCGGCGGTGGGCCCCCGCAGGCCGATCCCGTTGAACTGGACGATCCAGCCGGCGCCGACGGACACACCGCAGTCGTGCGCCATACGGTATGCGGGTTCCCGTTTGGCCGTGTAGCCGCTGTAGACGCCTGCCACCTCGCCGAGGTGGAAGGAGGAGGGCAGTTCGTCGAAGTACAGCCGATACGCCTCGGCACGGGGCTCCTGGGAGACATGGGCCCGCTCGCGTCGGGACGTGAGGGGGCGGATCTGGATCAGGTGGACTCCCTGGTCATCGGCGGCCCACTCCACATCGACGTCGTGTCCCCGCAGTTCGCGCAGGGACCGGGCCATGCCGGTCACCTCGGCGAGCACACCGCGGTCCAAGGTGTTGTCCCCCGCGGGCGGGCCCTCCAGGTCGTCCGAGGTGGTCGTCCGAGGCACGGCGATCCCGGAGACCAGCTCATCGGCCAGGCCCTCGACGTACTCGATCACCACGCGGTCGTCCTGCGTGCCGTCCAGCCCGGTGAATGCCACTCCCGCCCATCGAGGCCGCACCAGAACCTGGACCACCACCGCGAGCCGTGGGGCGGAGTCGAAATCACCGGCCCGGACGCGGGCGGCCACCGCCGACGGCTCGTAGTACGACCGCCAGCACCGCTCGATGGCGGTGAGCGTGTCGTCCACCCCGCGGACTCCCAGAACCGACTGGTGTATGCCGGCCAGGCTGGAGCCCTCCTTGTCCTCGTCCAGCCCGGAGGAACGGACCGCCAGCTCCACACTTTCCGGATCTTCGAAGACGTCCCGCCGGCGAGCCGCGAGCAGTTCGCGGGCCCGGTGCGGAAGTCGCACTCCGCCCGCGATCCGCTGGATCTCGGCCACCGATTCGGTGAAGAACGCCCCGACGGTGGACTGTAGATCCACGAAGGTTCCGCGAGCGCGCGGTTCTGTTCGTCCGTCAGCGCGTCACAGAACTCGTCGGCGGGAACGCAGAACGCCCGCGGCACTCGGAAGCCGCGGCTGGACCGCGCGAGTTCCGCGAATTTCGGCCCGACCTCGGTGACGTCGACACTCGCACCCAGTCCGGGAAACCGCTGCCGCGCGAACTGCTTGTCGAAGTCGACGTGGAGGTCACTGGAACGAGGGCCGACCGCCCCCTGGTACTTCCCGTCGTACAGGACGATCTCACCCTGCGGGCGCCACCACATCATCTGTCCGATGTTCATTCCCGGATAGATCCGTACGCGGTTCATCGTGTACAGCTGAAGCGTCCACTGCCCGGTATAGCCGATGTCACCGAGGCTTGCGGAGAGGTTGATGAACAGACCGAGGCGGGCGACCGAGGAACGGGCCGCGAATGTCGGTGCGTAGTGCTCGCTGCCCAGCACCTCGACGGTGTGGGCGAGATACAGTCTGCCCGGTTCGAGCACATGCCCGTCGTCCTGGATCTCGATCTCCTCGTAGTGGTTCGAGGTCCGGGCATCGAGCGGCTCCTGCTGGTAGACACGCAGGGTTCTCCCCAGGCGGAAGTTGTAACTGTTGGGATTCAGGTGTTCCGGGATGAACGGGTCGATGACGATACGGCCGTTCGCCCATTCCCGTTCTATTTCGGCCCCAGTGAGAATCATGTTCCCCCTAATCCGCTTGTTCAGGGCGCGGGACGACTCCGTTCGGCTGTCGTGTCTCAGGTCAGGAAGAGTGCCGCTCCGTCTCGCCGGCTGCGACGCGCCCGCCACTCCAGCACCGCGAGTGCCGCGGCGAGCCAGCACGCTCCGACGATCGCCTCCAACCCGGCCTGCACAACCGTCCGCGTGTCCGCCGCCCCCGCCGCGACCTGGCGGATGGCTTGCAGCCCGTGCGTCAGCGGGAGCACGTCGCCGGCGCGGTGGAGCACCGGGCCGAGAGCGCTCGTCGGCACCTCGGGACCGCTGAGAATCATGATCACGGCCGCAGTCGCGTTCGACACGACGTTGCGCAGGTCCGGCGCGGTCAGCACCAGCGAGCCCAGAAACAGGCCCAGACAGTAGCTCGTCTTCGCGATGAGCGCCACGAGCAGGGCGATCAGCACCACCGAGTCCACGGTCAGGCGCAGGCCCACTACCGGGCCGAGGATGAGGAGGGCTCCCATGCCGCAGGCCACGCCGTCCGGCAGCCAGAACAGGCTCCGCCCCAGCAGGACCAGCGACGGAGCGCTCGGCGAGGCGACCAGCAGGGGCAGTGTGCCGTTGCGTGGCTCCCAGGTGGTCGAAGCGGTGGCCATCAGGCCGTGCAGCGTCACCAGCAGCGCGGCATTGCCGATCAGCAGGTACCGTGATTGGCCGGGCCCGAGGAGGTCGCCGATGGTGGTGAAGAACAGCACCTGGGCGAGCATCCGGACGAACCAGCCGAGCAGCCAGGTCTTCCAGGTGAACACGGCGCTGTGGTCGGCGGCCCCGGCAAGCACCGCCCAGCGCAGCACCTGGACCCGGCGGTGGCGCTCGCCCGCGGCAGCGCCGTTCTTCCCGGTCATCGCAGACCCACCGTTCCGGTCTCCCGGACTTTTCGTACGACCTTGGCCAGCAGCATCCGTCCGGCCAGCCCGGTGATCAGTCCGAGGACGAGAACAGCGGCGATCCGCCAGGCCACGCCGGTGACGGGAGCCGGGCGCAACGCGGCGCGCAGCAGGTCGGAACACCAGGAGAGGTAGACGAGCCGGCCGATGGGATGGGTCCATTCCGGCAGCCTGTCGAGGGGGACGAACACGCCGCCGAGCAGCAGCATCGGATAGCTCAGGGAATTCTGGAACGTACGCGCCGTACGCGTCGCCACGAACAGCGCCGCCATCAGACACGCGGCGCCCGCGGAGGCGATCGCGGTGACGAACAGGCCCAGGAGAAAGACGAACGGGTGGCGCACCTCGGGGACGATGCCGAAGCCGAGCATCGCGACGACGGCCACCTCCAGCACCGCCAGCAGGCTGATCGCGGTGGTCACCCAGATCCTGCTGAGGACCACCCGGGCGAAGTCGACCGGGGCCGCGATGAGCAGCTCCAGCGTGCCCGTCCACCGGTCGAGGTCGATGATCTCCCCGGAGATCATCATCGCCATGCTCCAGACCGTCATCAGCACCGGTGCGAGCAGTCCGTAGGCGATGAGCTGCGGCTGGTCGCTCTGGCGTACCAGAAGCAGGAAGACCGCGGCGAGCAAGGGGGTACGGACCAGGTCCAGGAGGTAGTCGCGGTGGGTGAGCACAAGCCGTCCCTGGAATCGGCCGGCCGCGGCGAGCAGGATCCGCCGGCCACCTGGTCTCACCTCAGCACCACGCTGCGCCGGGCGCCCCGGTGGACGAGCCGGAGGTAGACCTCTTCGAGGCCGGGCAGTTCGGTCCGCACCTCGGTGACGCCCTCCGCGACCACGAAGGCCAGCACCGGGCCGACGGCTTCCTTGCTCTCGACCGAGATGACAGCCGCGCCGTCGTCGTCGGAATCCGCCTCCACCCCGACCACACCCGGCAGGGCGCGCACGCGGTCCAGCACGACCGGGTCGGCCCGGACCCGGACCCGCTCACCCTGCGCGACCAGCCGGGCCAGTGTCCTCGGCGCCTCGGCCGCGACCACCCGGCCGTGGTTGATCATGGTGACGCGGTCGCAGAGCTGCTCCGCCTCGCGCAGGTCGTGGGTGGCGAGCAGCACCGTACGGCCCTCCCCGGCCAGTCGGCCGATCATCTCGCGCAACTGGCGCGCGGCCAGCGGATCCAGTCCGCTGGTGGGCTCGTCGAGCAGCAGGACACGCGGGTCCCCGACCATTCCCCGGGCCAGGTGCAGGCGTTGCCTCATGCCGACCGAGTAGGTCTCCACCCTGTCGTCACCCCGCTCGGACAGACCCAACTCGGTGAGGAGTGTCTCGGCCCGGCCACGCCCGGCCGCGGCGGACAGCCCGTACAGGGCCGCCCAGTAACGCAGGTTCTGCATGCCCGTCAGTCGCGGGTACAGGCCACGTTCGCCGCCGAAGACGATGCCGAGCAGCGGACGGATCCGCCGGTAGGCGGTTGCCACGTCGTGTCCGTGCACACGGGCGCTGCCGGAGGTCGGCAGCAGCACTGTCGAGAGGATTCTCATCAGGGTGCTCTTGCCGGCGCCGTTCGGACCGAGCAGCCCGTGCACCTCCCCGTGCCTGACCTCGATCGAGACGTCTTCGAGGGCGGTGACGGGTGCGCCGCGGCGCACCCGGTACTCCCGCCGCAGCCGGTAGGTCTCGACGGCGAGTCCGCTGCTGTCCGGCATCACGGTCCGATTCCGACGGAGTCGGTGGCATCGCTGGAATCGGCCGGTGGAGGGACTGCCTCGTCCAGCCACGACTGCCTCGCGACACCGGAGACCATGAGGTAGGAGCCGATCGGGGTACGGGCGACCAACTGGCGGCCGACGTCTTCGAGGGACAGTTGGTGCGCCGGCGCATCGTCCAGGGGGACGCCGAACAGCGGCACGCGCATGGCGAGCAGGCGCCGGGCGCCGACCCGTCGGTGCACCAGGTCGGAGGCGGCGTCCGTGAAGCGGCCACCGTCATCATCGACCCCCGACTGCGCGGCGAGGGCCAGCGCCCTGACGGGGTTGCCCCACCACGCCGCCGCGCGGGCCACCTGCAGCGCGCGCTCCCGTGCAGCAGCCGCCCGCGTGTGCGGCAGCACCACCGCCGGGGGCCAGCCGAGGCGGCGCATCCCGCGCATCGCCTCGCGCCACTCCGGCCAGAGACCGGTCATGGCGAGGCCGGCACGCACCCCTTGCACGTCCGCCTCGTCCAGGCGCTCCAGGAGCAGGGCCAGGTCCAGCAGGTCGCGTGAGCGAACACGCTCCCAACGCTCCGCCAGCAGGGCGACCGTGCTCGCCGCCAGTGCGGAGTGCGAAGGGCGGGCGAGCTGCCACGCCCCCCGGCGCATGTTCGTCACGATCTCCGCCGTGACCAGCCCGACCACGTGGGGCTCCGCCAAGGGCGACTCCGCCGACCGCCTGTGCAGCTCCGTGAACAGGTGGTGGGGGACGGTCTCACCGCGCCGGGCCGGGGCGACGGTGAAGCCCCTCGGCGCCCAGCCGTCACGCGCCAGGTACCGCGCGCAGGCCCAGAAGTCCTCGTAGCGCGAGCAGACGATGTCGAGGTCGCCGCCGAGCGGAGCACCGTACGCGGGTAGATGTCGGCGATCGTCATGCCCTGACGAGGCGGGCGCCGGGCGCGACCTCCCTCAGCTCCCGCCATATCCGCCGGTAGTACTCGGCGCGCTCCCGCCACGCCGCCATCTCCGCGGCCTCGTCGCTGGTGAGGTTCTCGCCGTCCGCGGACCACAGGCTGAGCAGGGTCGCGGCGAGTTTGTGCCCGCCACCGCGGGCGACGCGCAAAACAGCGTCGCGAGGGCGCCGGTGCGGAGGCCCCAGAAGGGAAAGAACCATTTCGGTCGTCACTTCGGTCAAGGCTGGCCTCCGCCGCGATGTGCGAACTCTCAATGGGGTCTGCAAACGGTGACCGAAGAAAGGCACGATCAGGATCCCCGGCCCAGGAAAAAACCGGCTTGCGAACCCTGATCGCCCCCCACCGCAGTGGCTAGTTTTTCGGCCTCGGGCGGACCCGAACCCTCTTGACACTGGCGAACCCGATGCTCTCTTCGACGAACATGTTGCGCTCCTTTATTCACTCGGTCGAGAACGAAGTGTGCCTCGGCGTATTACGCCATCCAAGTCCATGGCAATGAAGCATGCACCTGGTCAATGATTGCCTGGGAAATGGTATGTCGGTCTTGAATGGTCAGGTCCGCCGGGGCACCGGCTTGTCGACGAAGAAAACCAAGCGGTCTTCGCGGATCGCGCAGGCAGAGCGCAGACGACGCTGCTGTTGTCCCGTACACACCATCGTCTGCCTCTCGATCGTTGCCCCCTTCTCGTGGGAAGACTGCCGGAGCGGTGACGGGCAGGCCCCGCCGGTCGACAACTCCACCTTCCCGGGGAACGACGGGCGCCGTCTTCGTGACATGTGGGTAAACCGCCGGCAGAGGGCGGCGCGGTCTTCACCCGATCTCACAAAGACGCCTCCCGTGAGCGGCATGGGCACCCCTGTGTCGGCGGCGCCGACGGCCTGGCACGGGCCGGGGCGCCCCGGACACGGCCCGATCCTCGACCGCGGACCGGCGCTCACGGATGGAGACCGCGTCCTTGATCTGCGACCGCCACTGCCCGGTGACGGTGTGTTGGACGCCGCCCCGGCCCCCGCCCCGCCCCGGCCCCCCGGGCTCCTCCCCGGAGCGGGTTATCAGGTGGTGACGGCCTCCGCGTAGTAGTACAGGCCGGCTTCGAGGTCGCCGAAGTACTCGCCGTACACGGGGTCGGTGGGGAGACGGGTGCACGCGGCGTCGTTGCAGTAGATGGCGGACGAGACGCTGTTGACGTACCCGTAGCCGATGCCCGGGTCGTAGTCCAGCATCCACGGGCCGCCGCTGGCGCCCGGGGTGAAGGGACAACTGCGCATCAGGATCTGGGTGCTGGTGGCCTGGGCGGTGCGGCCTGCGCAGGACAGCTGCTGGAGGTTGCCCTGGTAGTTGCCCTGGGCGGGGTAGCCGAAGACCGTCATGTCCAGGGACGCGGGCTGGTTGACGATCAGCCCGTTGCCGCCGACCACGTACAGGATCGGGGTGCCGCCGAGGTCGGTGGCCATGATGGCCATGCCGATGTCGGTACCGGGAGTGAACTTGTCGTTGATGTACGCGGTGGGGGCGGCCAGGTTCTCCGCCACCCAGTAGCCGAACTGCGCGCTGCCGTTGCTGTAGTCGGGTACGAACACCCAGCCCTGCATCCAGCCGACGGGGGTACCGGCGTCGGTGTGGCTGTACACGCAGTGCGCCGCGGTCTGCACCAGCTTGCCCTTGGGGCTGCTGACCACGGCCGCCGAGCACTGCTGCTCCCTGCCGTCGCGCGGGTCGATGAAGTACACCTTGCCGACCGCGAGCGCCGACGACGGAGCGACCGAGTTCGCCCGGGCCCGGGTGCTCGCCGGCGCCGTGACGGGCTCGGTGACGACCTTCGGCGCCCGCGCGCCGTCCTGCGTGCGGGAGGCGTGTGCGGCGGGCCCGGTCACTCGCGGGGCGTGCGCCGGGGTGGCGGCCCGCATGCGCTCCGGGGTCCAGTACTTGATCACGTCGGCCTTGGTGGCGGCGTCGTCGATCACCCGGCCGTCGGCGGTGCGCGCCGCGCTGGAGGCGAAGTCGCTGCCCGCCGTCGCCGTCTGCCCGGCCGGTGCGGCGTGGGCGGGAGCGATGGCGAGCGTGGCGGTGGCGGCGACGCCCGCGAGCGCGGCGAGGAATCTCGCACTCAGTGTTCGCATGCCTCGTCCTTTCGTCGGAATGGTTCGGAACGCGGGGTACGTAAGTGCGCGACGGCCTTCCAGCGGGAAGCGGGCACGGTCTTCGTGACAACCGGTGAAAGCGCAGCCCGGTGCCGGCGGTGGTATGTAAGGTTCCGCAAAACCAGCGCTCGAACGGGAGGCAGCCGGGACCGGGCGCTGATGTTCGACATGGCGGAGAAGCTGGACCGCCGATCCGACCCCGTCCGACCCGCCCTCCGGCGGCCCGACGCCCGCCCCGATCAACCGGTTCTCCCAGTGGGTCGGCTTCGGCAACCAGGGTCAAATCCGGCTGCGGTGAGTTTCTCGTACAGCCAGCGCCGGAACGAGCATCATGCCCGCCCCGGAACCGGAGCTCCTCTTCGTCGTCATGACCCGCGACCGGCCCGAGGATGCGGCATCCGGCGCGGACTCAGCGGATGACGGGAACCGGCGGGCCGATGCTGACGGGCGGGCAGCCGAGGGGGTGCCGGCCGGCGAAGGCCCGGTGGGCGCAGTCAGCACTGGCTGCCATGCGCGAAAGAGGGGGTCCGGGACTTTGGCATGGGCCTCCGCACGCCGATCCTTTCGCAGACTTACGCCCGCGACCAGCGCGAGCACCCCGGACGCGGCGGCGTCACCGTATCCGGCGTCTGCGACGGCCAGCGGAACCTCAAGCCCCCAGGAGCGGGTCTCATCGAGCATGTCCAGGACTCGCCCTCCGTCGGCCCGTCGGGACTGGCCGGCTCTTCCCCGGCCGGTGCCTCGGTCTCGGCAGCGCGACGTCCGGCAGCGGCGTGGTCTGCTCGCCGACGGACAGCATCAGCAGCGGCACGAACAGCCGGCCGTCGAACAACCCGGCCTTCTCCAGCCGCTCGAACTCCCGGCCGCAGCGCCACCCGGTGCCCCACACGCCGTTAGTGGTGAGCTCGGAAATGTCGATGCCGTGTATGCGGGCACCCTCGATGAGCCGCAGCATGGCCCGCGGCGCCGTGAACGGCTCCCCGCCGGTGATCGCGATGCTCGGCAGACCGATCGCATCGAACTGCCGCAGCAGGAAGCTGATCTGCCCATCCGTCAGGGTGCAGCCCTCCGCGAGCGGCAGCGCCCCCATCCCGCACGAGGGGCAGACGTCATTGCACTTGGTGGTCAGCTCCGTCTCGATCCGCATCGGCAGGTACGGCGCCGCCGCATCCAGGCCGGCCCGCGCCCAGCGCTCACGGACGCGTTCGAACACGTCGCCCCTCTTCACCGCGTACTTCCCGCGGTAGGGCACCACGGGCCCGCGGCCCTCGGTGAACAGATGCCTGATTTCGCCTCTGTCGGGAGTGGTGTCCTCAGCCGGGTCGATGTGGAGTGCCGAACTCCTGGTCGGTGAGCGTCCCGAGCAGGGGCTGTGCAGCGATAGGAGCGGTGTGGGGGGTCTCCGCACAAGGGGCCGGAGTCTGGGCCAGGAGTGATCCAGATGCCGGTCCACCGCGGGTGGCGGTCGGTGATGGGATTGCCGCACTGCGCGCAGAGCACGGCTGGGACGTCGTGTTGGCGCAGTAGGCGGGCAAGTCCGGCCGGCTGGAGCTCGGGGACGTGATCGTAGTAGTCGAGCACGCCGGACATGGTCCGGGAGCAGTTCCACGCGGCGGTGTCGACGGTGTCCTCCAGGTGATGTCCGGGCCGACCGGGTGGAGGAGACGCCATCCGAACACCGGCATGCCCGGCCCGTGCGGTTCCGGCTTCTCGTGGAAGGACTGCAGAACAGGGGCGGTGTAGTCGGGGCGGACTTTGCGGATCTCAGCGGACGGGGCAGGCAGGGCCGTCCCGTGGCCCGGCAGCTCTCCGGAGGCGAGTGCTCTGGGTCGACGGCGGAATCGTCATGCAGTCGCCGACCGGTTGTGTCACTGGAGGGAGTGGTTTCGAGCCGACTCCTGCCGCTGCTGGTGCTGCTCGTTCCAGAGGTCGGCGAGCTCGCCGAGTGCGCTGATGGTGCGGCCGAGTTCCCAGAGCAGGTAGATGCTGGCTCCGGCGAATGGGATCCACTCACCCCAGTGGAGGATGAGAACCGGCATATACAGCAGGCCGACCAGGACAAGTAATTTGACGAAGAGCTCGGCCCTGTACGTCTGTTTGCGTTCGACGATGACATGCTCTCCGCGGCCGTGGATCCACTGCAGGCGCGATCTCATGACTACCCCCTCAGGCTCTGCTCGGTGTAGGCGACGACGACCACGGTGCGCAGGGCGGTGACGAGTACAGGGTGCGAACCTGCTCGACGCCCGATGAACGGAACCGTGGCCACCGCTGGCTGCCAGTCTCACGGTGCGTGCAGCCCCAAGCCAGGTTCGTCGGAGGAGTTCCGCACATCTCCATACGATCACCGCGAATGGCGGGCTGCGTTCCGGGCAGGCCCGACAGCGGCTGCGGTGACTCCCAAACTTGTTGACATTGATCACGCTGTCCCGTCTCCCGTGATCTGGTTTGTGGGCGGCCCTGTGACCTGCGGCGACCAGATCGGCTGAGATGCCGGGTTGCCGGAAATCTCAATTAATCTGGTTCCGGATTCACGGCTAGCGGGGGGTGTCTCAGGTGATCTGGTTCGGCCCAAGGAAGCGTCGATAGAGTGTCGCCGTGCCGTATCCGCCGATGCCGCTTCATCTCAAAACCGCCCGGCTGACGCTGCGTCCGTGGGTCGAGGCCGACTGATAGTGGCCAGTTGCGATTCCCCATTGGCGGCCAGTCAGCGGGGAGATAACTGGCCGCGATTGACTACGCAGCGTCGCCGAAGCGGGGCTTGGTGGGCGTCGGGCTGGCTCAGGCGGCCCGACGGTAATCGGGCAGGGCGCGGGCGTTCCTGGCCTGGATGCGGCGTTCCACCGTGCCGGCGAGTTTCATCAGCGGCAGGCGGGCCACGATGTCGCGGGCGCACCGGCCGCCCTCGGTCTTGGGGACCATGAGGCGGACGTTGGGGCCGATCTGCTGTTTTTTGTCCACCAGGGCACGGTGGGCGTCGTAGCGGGCGAAGGCGGCCCGGTGGTCGCCTCCTGCGACGGCGAGTTCCCCAGCGAGGCGGTAGGCACCGACCAGGGCTAGTTCCGCGCCCGCGCCTGAGGCGGGCGACGCGCACCAGGCGGCGTCGCCGACGAGCGCGACCCGGCCGTTGGACCAGGAGTCCATCCGCACCTGCCCCAGAGCGTCGAAGTAGAACTCGGGGTCGGCAAGGGCCGAGTCGAGCAGTTCCCTGGTCCGCCAGGACTCCTCGTCCGCGAACATCTTGCTGATCAGGCGCTTGTGCTCGCCGACATCCCGAGGGTCGTAGTCCAGCGGCGCGGAGCGGAAGATGAAGTACGCCTTGGCCTGGGCGTGGTTTCCGGACCGGTAGATCCCGGTCATCTTGCCCGGCGTGTTGAACATCGTCACCCAGCGGTCCTCGCCGAGTGAGGCATCGGCGTTGGCGAAGGCGAAGTAGTGGTCCTTGTACTCGATGAAGCTCTCCTCTGGCCCGAAGGCGAGCCGGCGGACGTTGGAGTGCATGCCGTCGGCCCCGACGACGAGGTCAAAGCGGCGGGTCGGCGCGTGATCGAAGGTGACCGTCACGCCGTCGTGGTCCTGTTCCAGGCCGCGGATCGTATCGCCGAGCAGGATCTCCACGTCGGTCACCTCGTGCAGCAGCGCCACAAGGTCACCGCGCATGATTTCGACGGAGGCCGGGTCCCGGTGTCGATGCGGGCGACGGCCTGGTCGGCGGCGTCGACGAACTTCATGCCCTGCACGTCGGTGGCCAGGTCGCGGACCCGCGCCATGAGCCCCATCCGCTCGACCACTTCAACGGCGTTGTCGCGCACGTCCACCCCGTTGCCGCCGGTGCGCAGCGCCGGGGCGCGCTCGACCACGGTGGGCTTGAAGCCGTGCCGGGCCAGCCAGTGGGCCAGGGTCAGGCCGGAGATGCTCGCTCCGGAGATCAGGATCCGCTCGCTCATGGAGGACTCCCTCGCGCTAGGATAAGTGAAATGCACGTTCCAATAGAGTATGTGGAAGGGCTGTTCCAGTTGTCAACGCCTGCCGAGCCTCGACGCCGCGCCGACGCCATGCGAAACCGCCAGCTCGCCCTGAACGCGGCCACCGCTCTGCTGGCCGAACCGGGCGCGACCCTCACCGTCGAGGCCATCGCCACGCGGGCGGGTCTGGGCGCCGCGACCGTCGTGCGCGCCTTCGGCGGCAAGGACGCCCTCCTGGATGCCGCCGTCTCCCGCCTGCTCGAACCGGTCGTCCAACGCGCCCGCGACCTGCTCGCCGAGACCACGCCCTACCCGGCCCTGCGCACCTTCCTCCGCGAACTGATCGCCTTCCAGTCCGCGCACCACGCAGTCAACGACCAGCTGGGCGGCCTGGACCTGCCCGCCACCACAGCCCTGCGCGCCGACCTGGTCCGCGTCGTGGAGGAGATGATCGAAGGGGCGCGCCGCGACGGCGCGGTCCGCACCGACCTCGACCCCGCCGTCACCACGACGCTCATCGGCCAGACCGCCCTGGCCGTCGCGCGCACCCAGCCACCATCGCCCGACCTCATCGACGCCTACCTGATCGTCCTGCTGGACGGGCTCAGCCCACGACCCTCGACCTAGCGCGCCAGGCCATCGCCGCGCTCCCCGCCCACCTGACCTCAACGTCCGCGCCATCGATAAAGCGCCCCGCCATACACCAAGACCAGGGCAGACCCACCCCATCGTGAAGCCTGGGAACCGTGGGCCTGAATCTCTGTACACGAGCCGCACCCACGCCACAGACCCCAGTTGGCCAGGCCATCAGGCAGCTCACTGCTGCACTCCGGGCGCGCGCCACCACCTCGGATTGACCACCCGCCAGCTACTCACGGTGACGCCGTAACCGGCCGTCCTCAGGGAATTTGGAGTGGCCGCTATCAGCCGACGCCGACGACCATCGCGCGCTCGTTGCCGAACGGGCGATGGAATGCCATCAATTGAGGACAACCGGCGGGTGATCGAGGCTCAGGCGGCTACGCCGGCGCTGACGGAGCTTGCCCTGCTGGTCATCAACCGCCGCGATGTGGGTGATTTCATCGGGTACTGCGGGCTCACAGTGGGGCGGGCTTCCGTCGACGAGCCTGAGATCGCGTACGAGTTGTTCCGGCGTGCGCACGGACAGGGCTATGCGACCGAGGCGGCCTCCGCGGTGCTCGACGCCGCGATCACGACCGGGCGGAAGCGGCTCTGGGCGACGGTGCGTTCTGGAATGCGCCGTCGTTTCGCGTCCTCGAAAAGCTCGGGTTCGAGCGCGACCATGTCTCGGTAGATGGCCGTGGCGAACTCGTGTGGCTCACTCGCTCCCTGCCGTAAGGGGCACGTTTCAGTTGCTCGAATGCGACCGGCCGAACAGCTCCGGCAGACCGGATCACCTGGGACGAGAAGCGAATCGGACCAGATCACCTGAGACCGAGACCCGGTCGATTGAGACGGGACACACGCAGCAGCTTCACGAAGTGACTCCCGAAGTGTCCGGTGTCATTGAAGTGAGTCGGTCGCGACGCCTTGACCTGCAACGACTGAGTTCGTTGACACAGCATCTGAGCGTCGTGCGATGGGCCGAATATTGAGTGCTGTGGGGTCACAGGCCGTGGGCGATGGGGTGCAGCGGTTCGTACAGCGGAAGTTCGGCGCCGCTGGGAAGCCGGATCGCAGTCAGTTTGCCCCAGCGCTGTTCGCTGACCGGGCCTGTGATCTCGACACCCTTGGCGCGGAACTCGCCGAGCTGGGAATCAAGGTCGTCGCACATCAGGTAGAACTCGTGCTGGGGTGGGCCATCGGCCGGGTGCACGGCGACTTCGGCCGGGGGCAACTTGAAGATGAGCCAGCCGCCGCCCGCGTCGACGCCGGGGAAGTCGAGGACGTCACGGATGAAAGCACGGTCCGCCTCGGCGTCCTGGCTGTAGAGGATGACATGTACACCGCTGATCACGGCTAGTAGGGCTTGGTCAGGTCGGTTGTGGTGGTGCGTGTCCTGCGGGCCCGGTGTGGCGTTGAGTGAACCGTTCCGGATTCGGTAGAGACTCTAGATTGTGGCTGTGGCCTGCAGATTTGGCTGCTGTTGGTAATAGACGGCTTCGTATTCGGCTGGCGGGACGTGGCCTATCTCACCGTGGGGTCGGCGGTGGTTGTACCAGTCGGCCCACTCCGCCGTGGCCAACTCGACGTCGCTGAGGGCCTTCCATGGCCGCTGAGGCTTGATGAGCTCGGTCTTGTACAGGCCGATCGTCGATTCCATCAGTGCGTTGTCGAGGGCGTCGCCGACGGTGCCGATGGACGCCGCGATCTGTTCGGCGGTCAGGTGGGCGGCGAGGCGGAAGCTGGTGTACTGCGATCCGGCATCGGAGTGATGGATCAACTCCCCTGCGATGACAGGGGTGTTCGCGCGGTCACGTTGCCACAGGCCCATTTCGAGTGCGGACAGTACCAGCGGCGTCTGCTTGTTCGTCGCGGCGGACCAGCCGACGATCCGGCGGGAGAAGGTGTCCACGACGAACGCGACGTAGATGGTGCCCGACCAGGTGGCCACGTAGGTGAAGTCGGCGACCCACACCCGGTTGGGGGTGCTGGCCACGAACTGCCGGCCCAGCCGGTCCGGGGCCCGGTCTGCTTCCTTGTCCGCCCTGGTGGTGACGGCCTTCTTCCGCGCACCGCTCCCGTGATGCCTTCGGCCTTCATCAGGCGCTCGACAGTGCACCGGGCCACCTGATGTCCTTGCCGTTTCAGTTCGGCCCAGATCTTGCGGGCTCCGTGGACGCTGTAGTTGTCGCGGTAGATCTTGGTGATGAGCGGTGCCAGTTCCGCGTCCCGCAGTGAGCGGGCCGACGGCATGCGCTTCTTGTGTGCGTAAAAGGTGGACGGGTGGATGCTGCAGTCGTGCTCGGTGAGCGTCCTGCAGATCGGCTCGACTCCGCCGAAGCGGTCCCGGTGCTCGTCGATGAACGCTACGAGCGTGTGTGGCCGGTCGAGCTCGGCCGCGAAGAAACTCGCCGCAGCCTTCAAGATCTCGTTCGCCCGCTTCAGCTCGGCGACTTCTTTCCTGAGGGACTTGAGCTGGGCGGATTCCCCGGTCGTGGTACCGGTCCGGGCACCGGCGTCGACTTCGGCCTGACGCACCCAGTTCCGCAGGGACTCCGGCCCGATGTCGAGTTTCGCTCCGATCGAGCGGATCGCCGCGGACTCGGTCTTGTACTGATCACGAGTCTCCAGGACCAGACGCACGGCCCGCTCCTTGAGCTCCTTGGGGTATTGCTTCGCCATAACGGACTCGATCCTTCCAAAAGATCGAGCCTCGATCAAACCCGGAACGGTTCACCGTCGCCGCAAGGGCGAGGAGTTGACCGCCTGGAAAGAGGAGCACGTGCGCCACGAGGCGCTGCATAACCGAGTGGGGGTGTAAGACCCCCACCTTCCGGCGGTCGCAGCCGACCGGAAGAAGCTGAGGACAGCCTGAGCCGGGGAACGCCGGCAAAGGCAGGAGCAGTCCTGACAAAGCCCGGACGCGCCAGAACTACCAGATGGTGCGGGTCGGGCAAGCGAGGTCAGAAGGTGTAACGAGAGTGAACCGGCATTCGAAGCCCCGTAACAGTTCCAGCGGCTCAAATCTGGTGGATATGGGCCGTGATGCAGTGCGTGCCACCTCTTTGTTTTCGGAGGGGCAACTCTGAAGCCGACTGTGTTTATCGGTGAGGAGGCCGTGCCGAATGTCTGCGGCGTAGGTACGGAGATGCTGCCGGGGTATAGCCGGACGCCTCACTGGCCAATCGGTTATGTGGTGAACGTGGGAACCACCTGCGGCTCCCCCTCTGATCCGGACATCCAGTCCGGAAAGCGGGAAGGTCCGTTGCCGACTGACGGCCGCAGTGTGGGACGGAGGCCCCGTAGTAGTCCGAGCGTGCGAGAGGCACGTACATGGCGAAGGGGGCCAGCAAGTCGGCAGTAAGGATGCTGGAATGCCAGGAGGACGACGGTGAATACCGACGAACTGGAATGGGCGGTCACCAAGGCCGAACGCCGGGTACTGGAGATCCAGGCCAAGCTGCACCGTTGGGCAAATGACGATCAACATCGCAGGTTCGACGACCTGTTCAACCTCGTGGCCGATCCCGCCTTCCTTCTGGTGGCGTGGTACCGGGTACGAGGGAACAAGGGGGCGCGCACGGCCGGAGTGGACGGCAAGACGGTCCGCTCCATCGAGGCCGGACAGGGCGTCGAGGGATTCCTCGACAAACTGCGCTCTCAACTCAGAGAGCTGACGTTCCGGCCGGTACCGGTGCGGGAAAGGATGATCCCCAAGGCGGGTGGAAAGCTGCGCCGCCTGGGCATCCCTACTGTGGCGGACCGGGTGGTCCAGGCTTCTCTGAAGCTGGTGCTGGAGCCGATCTTCGAGGCGGATTTCCTCCCGTGTTCCTACGGGTTCCGCCCCAATCGCCGGGCTCACGATGCAATCGCCGAGACTCGCCTGATGACATCCAAGAGCTACGAGTGGGTGGTAGAGGGCGACATCAAGGCGTGCTTTGACGAGATCTCGCACCCGGCACTGATGGGCCGAGTGCGGGGCAGGATCAAGGACAGGCGCGTCCTGGACCTGGTGAAGGCATTCCTCAAGTCAGGCATCTTGTCCAAGGACGGCCAGGCACGGGAAACCCACACCGGCACCCCGCAAGGAGGCATCCTTTCACCGTTGTTGGCGAACATCGCCCTCTCCGTGCTGGACGAGTACGTGGCCAGTATGGACGGGGGGCCGAACTCGACCTCCTACGAGCGCAGAAAGCGCAGGCGCCAGGGACTCGGAAACTACCGGCTCGTCCGGTACGCGGACGATTTCCTGATTCTTGTGTGGGGCACCCGCGAGGACGCGGAGGCCGTGCGCGACGAGGTCGCCTCGGTGCTCGCACCGATGGGGCTCACCCTGTCGGAGGAGAAGACGTTCATCACGCACATCGATGAAGGGTTTGACTTCCTCGGGTGGCACATCCAGCGCCATCTCAAGCGGGGCACGGACAGGCGGTATGTCTACAACTACCCCTCCAAGAAGGCGCTCAACGCCGTCAAGGAGAAGGTGAAGAAGATCTGCCGGAGCAGTACGAACCTTCCCTTCACCGCCCTGTTGCACCAGCTCAACCCGGTGCTCTTCGGGTGGTGCAACTACTTCCGCCCCGGAGTGTCCAAGGTGACGTTCCAGTACCTCAACCACTACACGTGGAAGAGGGTGTTCATCTGGGCGTGCCGTAAGCACAAAGGCATGCGGCTGAGTGGATTCCGCCGAGTTTATTGTGACGGCGGATGGGAGCCCGTCACGGAAAACGGAAAGCTGTTCCAGCCGGGTCGGATGACTACTACCCGATACCGGTTCCGTGGATACAGCATCCCTACACCGTGGACGGTGACTGCATGAGATCACAGAATGCCCGAACGGGACTTGTGGAGAGCCCGGTGCTCGGAGACGGGCACGCCGGGTTCGGAAGGCGGTCCGGGGAAACCCACCAGCGGCAACGCTGGCAGGGCGCCCCGGGCCGACCTTACAACAAGTCTCACAAACAAGTCCGCGCCCGCGTTGAGCACGTCTTCGCGCGCATGAAGGGCTGGAAAATACTGCGCGACTGCCGTCTCAAAGGTGACGGCGTCCACCACGCCATGTGCGGCATCGCCCGCCTGCACAACCTCGCCCTCGCCGGATGGAGAGCGGTCCGCCAGTCGGCCGATCTCACTCTCTCGCGCTAAAGATCATTTACGGGACGGCCCTCAGCGGGGGCCTCAGTCGCTATGGGCGACCGGCTCGGGATCGGCGTCGAGCACATCGAGCACTGCGTCGCCGTTCGCCCTCGCCCACTCGGTCAGCATGTGGATCGGATCGATCAGCGTCGCGCCGAGCGGGGTGAGCTCGTACTCGACGCGGGGCGGTACCTCGGCGTAGGCGTGGCGGCGGATGAGTCCGTGCGCCTGGAGCCGTCGGAGCGTCTGGGTGAGCATCTTGCGGGAGATGCCGCCGATCAGCTCGATCAGCTCGCCATGGCGCACCGGGCCCTTGCTGAGTCCGTAGAGCACGACCGCCGTCCACTTGTCGGCGATCAGCTCGACCGTCAGACGCGCCGGACAGTCGGCGAGAAAGGGATCACCGGGACCGAAACCGCTCATGGCGCCTAAGGTACCTGCTGGTTCCTGTCGGAAACATAGCCTGGGTTCTCTCCCCCCCTCCAAAGCACAGGAGAGTCATGCGAGTCATCACCCAGCAGACGCTCGGCGGTCCCGAGGTGCTCACCATCGTGGACGCGCCCGAGCCCCGGCCCCTCCCGACCGAGGTTCTCGTCCGCGTCAAGGCGATCGGGCTGAACCCGCTGGAGGCGCTCCTGCGCGCCGGCGAGTCCCCCCCGATGCTCGGCCGGCCGCCGTTCGTCCTCGGCTGGGACATCAGCGGTGTGGTCGAGGAGGGGTCGCTGACGTATCGGTTCAAGCCCGGCGACGAGGTGTTCGGGATGCCGCTGTTCCCGCGGGCGGCGGGCGCGTACGCCGAGGTCGTGTCGGCGCCGGCGTTGCACCTGGTACGCAAGCCGGCGTCGCTCTCGCACGTCGAGGCGGCGGCGCTGCCGGTCGTCGGGCTGACGGCGTGGCAGGGCCTCGTCGACCTCGGCGGCGTGAGCGAGGGCGACCGCGTCCTGGTCCACGGCGGTGGTGGCGGGGTCGGCCACGTCGCGATCCAGATCGCGAAAGCGCTGGGCGCGCACGTGATCGCGACCGCCAGTGGGAGCAAGCGGAAGTTCGTCGAGGGGTTCGGCGCCGACGAGGTGATCGACTACACGGCGGTCGACTTCACCGAGGCGGTCCGTGACATCGACGTCGTGCTCGACACGATCGGCGGCGACACCGTCGAGCGGTCGCTCGGGGTGCTCCGCCCGGGCGGTCACCTGGTGACGGCGGTCGCCGAGGGGGATTCGGAGCTCGTCGCCAAGTACGAGGCGGCCGGCATGCGCTTCAGCGGCATCGCGGTCGACCCCGATCCGGTCGCCCTGCGAGGTCTCGTCGAACTCGTCGAACAGGGCAGGCTCCGGGTCCACGTGCAGGAGACGTTCCCGTTCGAGCGCGTCGCCGACGCGCACCGGCTGCTCGACGGCGGTCACCTCCAGGGCAAGCTCGTCCTCACCGTCTGATGCCGTCGTGGGGCCTCGCGTGAGCGCGGCCCCAATGAGACCCGTGCGTCATGAAAGCTGCACGTCAGGCGGCCTGGTGTGCGTAGGCATCAGGAAGCCCGGGCAGGTCCGGAGCGGTAGTCCACCGACAAGATCATTCGTGAGCGGGCCGCTTCCCGGTTCGTCAGCATCAGCAGGGTCCGCACCAGCGCGGTCGCCCGCCTCGGATCCGTGCGGTCCTTGCCGGGAACTCTCCAGTTCTTCAGATGGGCGAAGCCGTGTTCAACCGGGGCCCGCACCGCGGCCAGTGCCTTGTCGGACAGCTTCTGGCCGCGGGTCAGGGGCCGGTTCCGGGCCGCCTTGTAGCCGGTGATCACCGCCGGGTCGGCGTCAGGAGGACCGTCGTCGAGGCCGATGAACCCCAGGTCGGCGATGGCGCCGAGCCCGGCGGCCCGCAGGTGGGCGGTGAGCTTGTCGTGTCGGCAGGCGGTGCTCTCGGATGTGCGTCCGGGCCGAACTGCGCAGATCCGTACCAGTCGGCCGCGGTCGTCGGTGAGCGCGATCACGAACAGGCCATGGTATGTGTGTTTGCCCGAGTAGTTCGGCCGGTTGTCCGCTCCGGTGCGACGGCGGGTGCGTATGAGGGAGCCGTCCAGCAGGACCACGCCGCCGCCCTTTCGGGCGATCTTCTTCAACGCGCGGTCCAGGCGCGGGGCGCGGGTGGCCGGCAGGCCGACGACCTCGCGCACCCACCGGCTCACGGTGGTGCGGTGCACCCCGTTCCCGCCGGCCAGATCGCCGGGCCGCTGGTCACGGCGCAGCACCGCCGGCACGATGCCTGCGATCTTCCCCGCGGGCAGCGCCCGCCACCGCGAGCCGATCTTCTTGCAGTGGCCGCGTATCAGGTCGGCGAGACAGTTCAAGGTCGCGCTCGACAGCGGCAGGCGGGCGGTGTGAACAAGGCCGTCAGGGCCCTCGGCGAGACCGTTGTTTTTTCACGGCAAACTCAACTGCCGTCGGGAGCCCGTCAGTTACGGGCGCGCCCCGCGCGACTACGGACGTGCCGTGAACCGCCCGTCGCCCCGCTTGTGCAGCCAGCCGCGGTCGGCGAGCCTGGTCATCTTCGCCCGCAGAGGTTCCAGCTTGCCGCGCACCGAGGCGTCCAGACCCAGCCGCTCGCCGACCGCCCTGACCTGCACCGGGCCGTCGGCCTCCCACACGATCGCCAGGATCTTGCGGTAGTCGCCGGGCAGCGCGCCCTCGTCGGCCGCGTCGCTGCGGTGCGGGATGAGCAGGACTGCCCGCCCGGCCACCTTCGCCGATACCGGAGCGACAGCCCCGGCGCCGGCCCGGGCCTGCTCGGCCAGGCGGTTCAACACCCGCTCCGCGATCGCCAGTTCATCCCGCTCGGCCTGGACCTCCTGGAGTTGCTTGGCCAACTCCTCGGCGAGAGCGTCCAGTTCGCTCCGGCGGGCGGTGATCCACTGCCGCTCCTGCGTCCCCCGCGCCCTCCCGCGTTCTCACGGCGTGCCGACCTGCTGACGGATCGTAGGCGGGGACCGGTAGTGGGCGCAGCTGTCGACGATGGTCCGGCTGGCAATGCGCTGCTCCTTGGGCACACCCAATTTGTCGGCCCACGCCTTCCAGGTGCCGTAGCCCGGGGGCGGGCTTGCCGACCCACGATCGGGATCGCTCCCGTGAAAGGCATAGCCGCAGGGTTGGCCACCGGAAGTCCCCCAGGCACGCGGGGAGCGGTCGGCGGCCTCTGCGTGGAGGGCCAGAGACGCCCGGATGCGCTGTGTTGAGCCGGTTACCGGCCCTTGATTGCGCCGGTCATGTGCCCGGCCGCGCCCGACCGCTTCTGCAGGGCGTCCAGCTGCGCCATCAGCCGCGTCCGGCCCGACCGCTCCAGCCAGGTACCGAAGTCCATGAGGCGGGGGTGGGTCTTGCGCAGGGGCTCGGGGTCGGAGTCGTAGTAGGTCTCGTTCGCCCAGGTGAACACCTTCGCGACCTCGGGGTCATGCTCCCAGAGGATGTCGAGCGGCACCTGTGTGTGCGGGATCGGCCGGCCGGCTGCCGTGCTCAGCGCGGCGGCGATCTGCGGGGCGGTCAGCCGGTCGCCGGTGATCTCCACAGCCTGGCCCAGGTAGCTGTCCGCCTTCGCGAAGACCAGCGCGGCCAGCGCGCCGATGTCATCGATGGCGATCAGCTGCATGACCAGGTCGTCATGCCAGGGCACGGTGAGGGCGCCGTTCTGGAAGAACCTCGCCGGGCTGGTGAAGTCCTCCATGAACCCGGCGGGGCGCAGGATCGTCGCGGGCACGCCCAGGTCGTGGATGTGCTGCTCGATCTGCCACTTGTCGATGGGACCCCAGCCGCGCTCCATGTAGAAGCGGTTCTGGCTCTGCATGCCGCCGACCGACGAATACACCAGGTGTTGCACGCCCGCGGCCTTGGCGGCATCCGCGACGTTCTTGCCCTGGGGGATCTCGTTGGCGTTGGCGGACTGAACGCTGTAGACGCCGTAGACGCCGCGTATCGCCGCGTCGAGGGAGGCACGGTCGTCCAGGTCGCCGCGGACGACCTCGGCGCCCGCAGCGGCGAGAGCGGCGGCAGCCGGGGCGGTCTCGTCACGGACCAGGGCGCGGACCCGCCAGCCGGCGGCGAGCAGGTGGCGGGCGGTGGCGCCGCCCTGGTTCCCGGTGGAGCCGGTGACGAGGACGGTCTTGTCGTGGGTGTTCATCGTGGTCTCCCTGGCGCACTCGGCTAATTTCTGCACTGAATGCGAGTTTGCATTGAGTGCATGTTAGCTGTCAATGCAGTATTCTCGGGGCATGGTCATACGAGAGCACGGCGCCCCGGCGCCTTCCCTGCGTGAGAGGAAGCGGGAACGCACCCGTCAGGCGCTGGTCGACGCAGCGGCGAAGATGTTCGAGCGCAAGGGGTACGACGAGACGACCGTCGCGGAGATCGCGGCGGCGGCAGAGATCGGCACCCGGACTTTCTTCGGCTACTTCGCGAGCAAGGAAGACATCCTCTTCCCCGACAGCGACGCGCGGGCGCGGACCACGATCGAGGCGATCGCCAACCGCGATCCGGCCGAGGGGCCCGTGGACGTGCTGGTGCGGGCGCTGGAGACCGTCGCCGAAACCGATGCCGACATGGTCAGCCCGATGGCGGCCGTGCGGATGAGGCTTTTTCGCACGGTGCCCGCAGTGCGGGGCAAGGCGCTGCAGATCCAGATGTCGGCACAGCAGGAGATCGCGCGGGCCCTGCAGGCTGCCTTCCCCGACGAACTGGACCGGGTGGGCGCGGCGGCTCTGACCGGGGCGCTGACAGGCGCGGTGAACGGCGCGCTCGACGCGCTCATGGACGACGAGGATGCGGCAACCGTCGCCCTCGACGCCGATCGCCTGCGGGAACGGGTGCAGCAGGCGACGGAACTGGCACTCAGGACCTGGCGGAGCTGAGGGGCGGGCGCGGCCACCCTGGCGCCCGCCGGTCCGGCCCGGCCCCGCCGGGCGAAGGCGCGGGCTTCGGGCGGGCGCGGGCGTACGTGAGGGTGTCGTGTCCGTACGGGGTCACGCGGGCGGCCCACCGCACCGGCCGGCCCTCCAGCACCGATAGCCCCGATAGCTCCGAACAGATCTCCCGGCCGGCCAGTTCCACCAGACCCGGACTCTCCAGGGCGTTGACGTTCTGCTGCTGCGGCAGCAGGAACTCCGTATCAAGCCCCCAGCCATGCCCGGCCGCGCTCGCCCAGCGCCTCCAGAACGGACAGTGCCCTCTCCCGGTTCCTCATCCCACTCCCCCAGCGGTGTGCCCGTAGGCGTCCGCGTGTTCGCCGACCTTGAAGTGCTCTCCCAGCTGAAGCAGGGAGAGCACTTCAAGTGGTGTCCCTGCCGCAGTTCTGGCTCTTCACCCGCGCCCCGCGGGACGCGATCACGCTCAGCGGGGCCGCCGCGGCCCTCACCGTGTTCGGCGGCACGCTCGGCCAGGGCTGGAGCCCTCAATTCCTCACCGGGAACGCGGTGTTCACCGTCGTCGCCTACGTCGCCGGGGCGGGACTGGGGCTGTGGGTGCACCGCTTCGTCGGCCAGAGCAACGAGCGGCAGGAGCAACTGACCGCTGAACTCGCCGTCACCCAGGATGAGTTGGCAGCCGCATATCAGCGGCAGGGCGCGGCCGAGGAGCGCGAACGGCTCGCCCGGGAGATCCACGACACCCTCGCCCAGGGCTTCGCCTCCATCGTGGTGCTCGCGGAGGCGGCTCGCGCCGCCACCGTCACCGACCCCGTGCGCTGCGCCGGGCAGCTCACCTCCATCGAGCAGACCGCGCGCGAGAACCTGGCCGAGGCCCGGGTGCTTGTCGGCTCCGCTCCCGAGAGCGGTGTCGCGGCCGGTTCGCTGGCCACCACCCTGCGCAGGACCCTGGATCGTTTCGTCCAGGACACCGGCCTCACCGTCACCGTCGAACTGCCCGACATCGACCTCGACCAGCGCACCCGCATCGCCCTGCTGCGCTGCACGCAGGAGTCCCTCGCCAACGTGCGCAAACACTCGGGTGCCTCCACCGTCGGCGTCGTTCTCTCCGAACGGGCGGGCGGTGTCGAGCTGGAGATCACCGACGACGGCTGCGGCTTCGTCGTCGAGGAGTCCCATGGTTTCGGCCTCGACGGCATGCGCCGCCGGCTGGCCGAACTCGACGGCGGACTCGCCGTCACCAGCTCCCTCGGGGACGGCACACGTGTCCTCGCCAGCCTTCCCACGCACAGTCAGGACCGACCATGACCGACACTGCGTACGACCGGATCCGGGTGGTCGTGGTCGACGACCACGCCGTGATGCGCGCCGGAGTCATCGCCCTGCTGGCCAACGAGCCCACGATAGAGATCGTCGGCGAGGCGAGCGACGGCCGCGAGGGCGTCGGCCTCGTCGAGCGGCTCGCCCCCGACGTGGCCCTCGTCGACCTGCGCATGCCGGTGCTCGACGGTGCGGCCGCCACACCGAGATCGTCGCCCTGCCGGTGGCCACCCGGGTGCTGATCCTCACCACGTACGACACGGACGTCGAGATCGAACGAGCCGTGGAGGCCGGCGCCGTCGGCTACCTCCTCAAGGACACCACCCGCGAGCAGCTCGCCGACGCCATCCGCTCGGCGGCGCGCGGTGAGACGGTTCTCGCGCCCAAAGTCGCGGAGCGCCTGGTGGCCCGGATGCGCCGCCCCGAGCCGGTCGTGCTCACCGCCCGCGAGCGGGACGTGCTGCACGCGGTCGCCGACGGCCTGTCCAACGCGGAGATCGGCCGTCGCCTGGTCATCGGGGAGGCCACGGTGAAGACACACCTTCTGCGGGTCTTCGCGAAGCTCGACGTCAGCGACCGCACTCGCGCCGTCGTCGTCGCCCTGGAACGCGGACTCCTTGCGCGCTCCTGAGGGCCAGGCGCCCTAGCTACTTGCCCCTGAAAAGGGTCCGGGCGGTGATGGCCCTGCTGTGGGATGGCGGTGTGTTGTCAGGATGCGCCTGGAAGCCGGTTCTTGTCGCCCGTTCAGCCGATGAATCGCACCGAGCGGGGGCCTCCGATATGGGCCACCGAGCGGCCGGGGTCCAGGTTCAAGACGAAGAAGGTGCAGTCGGCGCCGGAGTAGACGCTCATCGTCTTGTCCGTCTGGTTGGCGATCAGATCTGGCTGGACCTGGAGGTTGATGCAGACGTTGTCCGGCGGGTTGGTGATCCGGAACTCCTGACCGCTGATCGAGAAGTACCGAAGCGCTCCCGTGGCGGCCTGAGCGTTGGTGGACAGGCCGGTGGCCAGAACGGCTGCCGTGCCGACCGCCAGGCCGAGTTTGCCCAGGCGGGCGAGTGTGAGCATGAGAGGTCCCCGTTCCCTGCGTGGCGCCGGCTCTCAGAGGTCCGGCAGCCAAGTGAGAGAGCCCCGGTTGGGGCTGATTTGTGTTTCTGCTCTGCAGACCGGACCGGCGACCCGCCGCGCTCGGCTTCCCACGGTGCCCTCCTCCTTGTCCGGGCCGGTGGGATGTGGATCGCGCTGCCTCAGAGAGTGCCCGTAACGGCGTGTCAGGGCATGAGCAGTCATTACTCAACCCGGGCGCGGTGCGGCAGCCTGAAGCGGCCACGTGTGCGACGAAGTGGCCCCTACGACGGACCCGTGGCAATCCTGCGCTCCCCCGTCCATCACCACCTCAGCCGCGGCGAGGTCGTGCGCTCGTGCGTCGTCGCGGTCGGACGCTCGCACAGCGGCCCCCGCTTACCGGGCGTGCGGACGCGAGGGAAGCCTGTGGCGGGTGGTTGGGGGCGGGCAGGTCCCGCAGAGGCTGCCTGAAGCGGCTGTGCGCGGCGAGAGCCCCTCAGCCCCTCACTTTCCGTGACGGCCGAAGACAAAGAACAAGGTCAGAGCCTGTTTTCGATCCCTGGCGAGCGTTTGCCCAGCTCAGTATTCGAACAGGGTCTTCGAAGTGTGGTGAGGACCGTGCAGACACAAGATCGGTATCGCTGTCACGGGCAGCGCGTCGACCGGGTTAAAAATCCGAGGGACTGACCGAGATCATTCTCGCGAACAGCACTGTGGACTGGGGGGGGGCTGGCATCGTTCCTGTCCGGTGGGCTACGTTGTGCGGCGATGACTACCGGGACGGCATTGCGCCACACACGGATTGGTGACCCGGCGCTCCTCTGAGCGCCGTACGGGCCGGTGCCGGCCCGCTGTTGGATCGAGGATCTGGCGCTGCTGCGCGGGCTCCGCCTCCTGTCGTGTTGATCACAGTTCGACACGTCAACCACGACAGGAGAAGTCATGCCCACCAAGATGCTGCACATTCCCACCGCGGATGGCCGGGCCGACGCTTTCGCCGCCTTCCCCGGCGGTGGCGAGCGGCACCCAGGGGTGCTGATGTACGCGGACGGCTTCGGTATCCGGCCCGTGCTGCGGGAGATGGCCCGCGAACTGGCCGGGCACGGGTACTACGTGCTCGTCCCCAACTTCTTCTACCGGCACGGCCCGGCACCGGTGATCGAACTTCCCGAGCACATCGGTGAAGAGGTCCGGCCCGCGGTCTTCGCCCAGCTGATGCCCTTGATCGAGGCGCACACCGCCGAACGTGTTCTGAGCGACGCCGACGCCTACCTCAGGTTCCTCACCACCCAGCCCGAGGTCGGCGCCGGACCGGTCGCGGTGACCGGGTACTGCATAGGCGGCCTCCTGGCGATGCGCACCGCCGCGGCCCACCCCGGCCAGGTAGCCGCCGTCGCCGGATTCCACGGTCCCGTGGGCGCCGACGGGCCCGGCAGCCTCTCCAAGCTGACGGCCCAGGTCCACCTCGGCCACGCCGAAGGCGACATGACGCCCGAGGCACTCGGCGAGCTCAACCAGGCCCTGGACGCCGCGCGTGTCGGCTACACCTCCGAGATCTACCCCGGCACCGTCCACGGCTTCACCATGTCCGACACCGACGCCTTCAGCCCCGCCGCGCTGCAGCGCCATTGGGACCGTCTGCTGCCCCTCCTCGACCGCACCGTGGCCAACAGCTGAGGCTCCGGCTCGGAGACCAAACCTGACGTACATGGCTCCGGATTTCCTAGCGATGCTTCGAAACCGGTGTGAGGGCGGGCGCATCCCGCCCTCACACCGGCTGGGGAGCCATTGATCGATGGCGGCGATGTGGATGTGCTCGCATCGCCGGTTGGGCTGACGTGTTCGTGACGGCGGTGGGGGGATACACCCGGGTCGGTGCCCCGGGTGTCCCTGGGACGTGTTGCTGGCCGACAACTCCGGGGTCGTCAGTCCCGCTGGGCCTCGCGGGAGTCAGACTGTCCGCTTCTGCGAGAGTTTCGGCGGGTGTGGGTACGGGCCGCGGTGAGGTCGTGCGCGCGGCCGGGCAGTGCGGGTGGGATCCACCGCAGCCGGCCAACCGGATCGGTCACCACTTGCATGTTTACGCCGTGGCGGCGGTGTTTGGCGCAGGAGTCGGCCTGGCCGTCGCCCAGGCGGTCGCACTCCGCGAGAGTTCCGTCGAGCAGGACGTAGTCGGGATCGGTCTCGCGCAGCACCTTGAGCAAGCCTGGTGCACGGTCAGCGAGCAGGCTGATCACCGCAGCGGTGCAGGCGTGAGCGGTGCCCACCGAGATGCCGAAGCCGACGGCGAGCTGGGCGAGGGTGTCGTACTTGCGCAGGTACGTCAGGCCGACGAGCGCACGCTGGTGCGGCGGGAGTTTGCAGCGTCGGTCACCCTCGCGGGTGACGATGAGCATGGTGACCCACTCGACCAGGGCGTGGGGCAGGTCGAGTGCGGCAGGATAGAGAACCAATGCGGCTCCTGTGCCTGTGGGTTGAGACTTCGACACCTCCCCCAACGGCATGGGAGCCTCGTGCGTTGCGCAAGCTTACTGACACCAAGTCGCTCCGACAATCGGCCGCCGCAGCGGGCATGACGATTACCACGCGAGTAGTGAAGACTGGATAGATGCCTCACTCCCCCGGCGGACTTCTGTTCGTAGCGCTCGGTCTCGTACTTGTCGCCGCCGGCTCCGTCTGGAGGGGACGTGTCCTGCGCCCCCTCTCAGTGAAACGGGCCCAGGCGGCCGCGATCCGGGACCGTTCCAGAAACCTGCTGCGTTCTGCGGACATGGTGATCGCCGAAGCGCGCCGCCGGGCCGCACGCGGCGAACCGGCCATCGCCACGGTCGGGGATGTGACCAGGGTGGCGTGCCAGCACTACGGGCACCTCTTCGTGGAGCGCGAAGAGGCAGCTGCCGCCCTCCGCCAGCGCTATGAGGCCGCCGACTGCCGGGTGGACTGCATGACCGACGCTTTCAACTGACTGCCTCCTCGGCGAGTGCTTGATGCCAAGGGCGCCGGAGCCGTCGCCTGATCGGTGGGCGCGCTGAAAGGGCTCAATGAGCCGACTGTGTCAACTTCCCTGACGGGCCAGTGACCCCAGGCACTACGGGAGCACACGGCGATGACGTCTTGAGCTGAACCGGGTTTCGTGGAGGCCGGTCTTGTGTGTTTCAGGCGGGGTTCGGTGTCGCCTGGGAACGGTAGTGCTGGGCCTCGAACTCCTCGGGCGGGAGGTGGTCGAGGGCGGAGTGGAGCCGCTCGGTGTTGTACCAGGCGACCCACTGGACGACGGCGCGTTCGACCTGGTCAGCGTCCCGCCAGGGCCCGTGGTGCTCGATCGGCTCAGCCTTGAAGAAGCCGTTCAGGGCCTCGGCCATGGCGTTGTCGTACAAGTCCGCGACGGAGCCGGCCGAGGCTGCGGCGCCCACGTCCGTCAGCCGTTCGCTGGAGCGGATCGACACCTATTGCCCGGACTCAACCGGTGACCGGCCGTCGCTGATCCTCAGGCCGGCCACGGCACAGGAGTCATACTGCTGTCCGACCACGCGGACGGCGACATGATCCAGTACTCCGAGATAGCCCCAGTGCTGCGGGCCCGCGGCCTGAGCACCGTCCGCATCACGGAAGTCCTCGACCACATCGGCGTCCTCCTCGACGACCGGCCCGCGCCCTTCGATCTGTGGCTTGAACGGAAACTCGACGGCCTCGTCGCCGGGATCCGACGGAACGTCGAAGGAGGGACACGGACCCTGCACGACGGTGGCCCCCGGTCCCGGGCCCGGCATCACGCAACGGTCTGGAACTACCTCAAACGGCACCATCTTCAAGAACCCGACCGCCCGCATCCACGTCGGCCAGCGCGAAGAAGGCGTCATCCAGCCCCTGGAGCCCGAGCACACCAGCGGGTCCGTCGCCGCCGTCACCCACCCCGCCGACCGGCTGATCCTCGCACTCGCCGCAGTCCACGCGGCACGGCCTGGCGCCATACGCCGCCTCCGGCTCGACGATCTCGACATCGGCAACCGCCGCCTGACGATCGACGGCCGCACCCGCCCACTGGACGACCTCACCCTTCAACTTGCCCATAAGTGGCTGGAGTTCCGACGCAGCCGCTGGCCCGACACAGCCAACCTGCACCTGCTGATCAACAAGCAGACCGCCCTGGGGACCGAACCCATCGGCAAGAGCTCCGTCGCCGGCCCGGCGCTGCACGGCCAGACCGCGACACTCGAACGACTCTGTATGGACCGTCAGCTCGAAGAGGCACTCGTCCACGGTCCCGACCCGCTGCACCTCGCCGAGGTCTTCGGACTCAGCGAGAAGACCGCGATCCGCTACGCGAACTCTGCCCGCGCTCTCCTGGAGCGGCCCTTGGAAGCCGACCCCGCAACTTCACCCCGAACCCACGGGTCCACCCCCTAACATCAGGGCATCGGACCCACGGGTTCCCGCCGAAGGGCCTTCAGTTTTCGCGAACTCGCGGGGGTCTAGGGGTATAGCCGAGGTGAGCCCAAAAGGGGCCGTGAGGTGATCTTGAAGTCGAACGGCCGGTGGTCGGTCTCGGTGAGCTGGGGTTCCGGCCGAAGTCCCGCGTTCGGGTGTAGGTGTCTGCGTTGCTGGCTAGCCTGATCGTCGTCTGTCTGCCGCACGACGAGAGGACTACTGGTGCCCGAGCTGGAAACGGGAGTTCGCCCGTGATCTGGGAAGGGGGCGTTCGTGAGGATCGGGTCCCTGAAGCGGCCTGAACGTGTTGCTGTCATCGGAGTGGGCATCCTCGGAGCCAGCGTGGGCTGGAACCTGTCCCGGCACGGCGCCAAGGTGGTCTTCATCGACGCAGGCCAGCCGGGCGAAGGCGTCACCAACTGGTCTTTCTCGTGGGTCAACGCCAGCAACAAGACCGTGCGCAAGTCCTACTTCGACCTGAACGTCGCGGGCATGGCTGCCTACCGTGAACTTGCCAGGGCCATCGGGCCAGACTCATGGTGGTATCCCAGCGGCCACCTGCGCTGGGCAGACGATCCCGCAGCGGAGGCGAAGTTCCTGAAAACAGCCGAACTACTGGCCAGCTGGGACTACCGGGTCGAGGTGTACACGGGGGCCGAGGTGCGCCGCCGCCTCGAACCTGCTCTCACGATGCCGGGCGAGGTTCCAGTCGTGTTCTACCCCGACGAAGCCTGGGTGCACGGACGTCATCTCGTCGGCCGCCTGGTCGGCCAGGCCGTTGCATCCGGCGCCGAGCTCCGGTCCGGCACCGCGGTCTGTGACATCGGCACCGGTGCCGACGGGAGCATCCGGACAGTTGCTCTATCCGATGGGAGCTGTCTCGACGTCAACGTTGTCGTGAACGCAGCAGGCCCCAGCGCCTCCCACGTCGCCGGGCTCATCGCACGGCACTTGCCGATGCGCCGGGAACCCGGCGTCGTCACCCGGGTCGACTGTGCTCAGATCCCGGTTCAACGGGTCATGCACGCGCCTCACATCGAGATCCGTCCTGACGGAGACGCTTCGGTAGTCCTGCACAGCCGCGAGATCGACGCACTCATCGACACGGGCGAAGATCCAGCGCAACTCGCGCGGCTGCTCCACGAATCGGCGCGGCACGCCGTTCCCGAGCTCGGCAACTCCCGCATCACACAGACACGGGTAGCCGACCGGCCCATCCCAGCCGACGGATTCCCCTCGGTGGGAGCGGTGCCGTCTGTGCCGGGCTACTACGAGGCCGTTTCTCACAGCGGCATCACGCTCGGGCCGGTAATCGGCCGGCTGCTTGCTTCGGAGATCCTCAGCGGGAAGAGAGATGAGATGCTTGCGGACTTCCGCCCGGAACGGTTCCCCCCGTGACAGCCCGGGCAAGCGCGACCTGCGGAAACGTGATCACTCCGGGGCCTGTCGCAGAACTCTCACAGATGACCATTTATGAGAATGACCGTGCGTGACGCCCATGGCCCGAGGCTGCCGGTAGCGCCGGTTTTCGTTCCGATGTTCCTACCGAAGCCGACGTATGCCCTCAACCGATGGCCTCTTACGGTAGGGGGCAGGGGCGCGGCCCGAGCCCTCGGCAGTTCAGTGATCGGGCGAGTGCAGTCCCGCCAGAAGCAGACCCAGCAAGGTGCGGATCGCATCGGGCCGTCGATTGGCCTGCGTAGGGCGCAGCGAGGAGATCGCCATCAGGCCGACGCGGACGTCTGTGACGGAGGTCCCTCGCCGCAGGACCCGCTGCTGGTGTGCGCGGGCGACGAGTTGTTCCAGTGCTGCGGCATGGGCTCGCCGGTCGTTGCGGAACGCGTCGCCTGCCGTGTGTGAGCCCAGCAGGGCCTCATTGAGGCCGGGGGCCCGGATCCGGTGTTCCACGAACTGGCGGATGGCTCCGCTGAGCGCGGTCCAGGCGTCCGGCTCCGCCAGTGCGGCCTGCATGTCAGCCCGGCAGGCCGCCACATGCCCGGCAAGGGCCGCGCTGATCAAGTCCGTGCGGGTGGGGAAGTGTCGGTACAGCGTCGCGATGCCCAGACCGGCACGCCGCGCGAGCTCGCGCATGGGAAGGTCCACGCCCTCCGCGGCGAAAGCCTCGCGGGCGGTCGCGATGATGTGTTCAAGGGAGTTGGGGGTTGAACCCGTGGACTACGGGCGCGGTCTGCCCGTCCGGATCCGCGCACTGACCGCCGCTCCGGTCGACCGGGCACTCGACGTCGCGGGGGCCGGGTCGCTGAGTGAACTGATCGAACTGGTCGGCACCGCGGACAGCGTCGTCACTCTGGCCGACTTCGGGGCATCCACGTACGGAGTTCGGCTGTCCATGGGCCGCTTCGGCGGCCGGCCCGACGGCGTCCACGGACTCACGTCAGCCACAGCACTCGCCGACCGGGGCCGCTTCCGCGTTCCGGTCCGGGACACCTACCCGGCCCATCAGGCAGCACAGGCACACGAGACAGCCGCACGACCGCCCCGACGGGGAAAGATCGTCCTTGACATGACCCATACCAGTTGGACCACGACCGACACGACTGAGCGCTCTACTGGTAGCACCCTCCTATCTCCTCCGGCCGACACTGCCCCGGCCGACACTGCCCCGGCCGCCGGGCAGGCCGGGCCGGCTGACGCCGCCTACTCCTCGTCGTCCTCGTCGAGCCCGGCGGCGTCCGGGTCGCGCAGCGGCCGCAGACCGCCGCAGACCGCCGCCGGCCGGGGTGGAGGCGGTGAAGCTGTAGCGGCCCAGGACGTTCAAATTCTTGTGCTTGAGCGGGGAGAGCCGGGCCACGTCCTCGTCGCGGATCTCGTGGCCCTCGGCACAGAGCTGGGCGACGGTGGCGTCGATGTACCGCGTGGTCCAGAGCACCACGGCATTCAAAACGAGACCCAGCGAGCCCAACTGATCTTCCATCCCGTCCCGGTACGTCTGGTGGATGGTGCCCTTCTTGCCATGGCAGATGTCGCGGGCGAGCTTGTGCCGGGGCTCCTGGACGGTGAGCTGCTTGTGCATCTGGCGCCGACAGGTGTCGTCGACCGGGTCGACCACCGCCAGGAGGTGGAGGGTCTTGGCGATCCGCCCGTACTCGGCGAACGCTCGCCCCAGCGGGGCCGGGTGGCCCTCGCGGCCGAACATCCGCAGCAGGTCATAGGCCCGGATCTGGTTGGTGACCAGGGAGCCGGCCACCCGCAGCATGTCCGGCCAGGCCGTGAGGACCTTCTTCACGTTGACCTTGTTGCGGGCCAGCGCCTCCAGTCGCCCATACCTGCCCGCCGTCTCGAGCGTGAGGAAGCAACCGGGCACGGTCGCTGAGCAGTTCGGCGGCCGCGCTGAGGGCCTGATGGAGATCGACGTGTGGTCCGCGGCAAGACCGACGGGACCGGTTCGGTCACCGCGGGCGCGTGGCGCGCCCGCGCCTCGACGCGCCCGAAGTCCGTCGGCACCGCACGACGGCGAGCCGATCACCGCAAACGATCCGGCCGGCCGCGCGAGCAGTCCTGCTGACCGCTTCGGCGTCCGGGGCTCCCCCGGCTCGCTGCAACCGGAGCGAGGAAAGGAACTGCTGGCCATGAGTACGGTTGCACGTCGTCGGCAGACTGATCGGGCACTTCTGTGACCACTGCGGCCCCGGATCCGGCCCCCGGCCGGTCGATCGTTCGGTCGATCGCCCTGGGGTGGTGTTCTCGGCGTTCGCGTCGGGTGACTGTCCCGGCGTGGAGAGGACCTGCCCGGTCCGGCGGGATGTCACGGCGTGTGGGGAAACGATCGGCAAGGGAAGCGGTCGACGAGGTTCATGTGTCGGTGCGGGCCTGGCCGTGGTCGGCGTGGCGGGCGCTGAGGGCCAGAGTGCCTTCGCCTTGCGTGCGGCGTTCGTCTCCATGCGGGTGCGGACCGCCGTGGGGCGCGCGATCCGGGATCCTGGTCGGCCGGGGGTGCGGCCGTGTTGCTGTGTGGGCAGGCGCCGGCGTTCCGGAGTGGGACGGCTCGGGCCGCGTCAGCTGTGGTTCAGGGACCACACGACCTGGTCCTCGTACCAGCGGGCGGCGCTGACACCGTGCCACGAGGCCGCTTCGTCGACCTGGTCCTCGTACCAGCGGGCGGCGCTGACGCCGCGCCACGAGGCCGCTTCGCCCTCGTGGTCCGCAGCCCGTACGTAGCGCACAGTGTCCTGCCCACGGTGGTCGTCGCGGCGGTCGTCGTCCGTGTGGCGGCCGACTCGCTCGCTGCTGGTCGCGGAGGTGGCGGACACGTACTGCGTGTGCTGCACGGGCACCGAAGTCGTGGCTGCCGACGCCGAGCCGCCGGCTCCGAGAAGGGCTCCGCCGGCCAGTGCCGTGGAGGCGAGTGCGATCGAGACGCGCTTGGTCATGCTGTTCATGGTCATTTCCTTTGCGAGACTGCCGCGGTTTCGCCGAACTGGCGGCCGCCGCTTCCATGTGAACCGAGATCCGGAAATCCCGGGTCGGTCGGCTTGCCGCAAGGTCATCCGGAGGGGTGCCTCACGTTCGGCTCTGCCACCGTACCCGAGGGGTGCCTCATGTTTGCGGTGAGGCTCATCACAGCACGTCGGAGGGGCGAGATTGCGATCGGAAACATGACAACAACCAAATTCGAGGGGGGCCTCATGTTACGCTCGAGTCATGAGCCACCACCACGCCCCGTCCGCGAGCGAGACACCGGCGAAACCCCTGCGCCGTGACGCACAGCGCAACAGGGACGCGATCGTGGCCGCCGCCCGCACAGCCTTCTCCGAGCAGGGCCTCGGGGCGTCCCTGGAGGGCGTCGCCCGCGAGGCCGGCGTCGCGATCGGCACGCTCTACCGCCACTTCCCCACCCGGCTCGACCTGGTCGAAACACTCTTCAACGCGAAGTACACGGAACTGCTCACCACCGCGGAAGAAGCCGCGGCCATGGACGACGCCTGGGAGGGGTTCTGCCGCTACCTGGAGAAACTCTGCAAGCTGCAGGCCTGCGACCGCGCCTTCAACGACCTGGTCTCGGCACGGCTGCCCCTTCACGTGGCCGGCCGCGAGATGTACGAACGCGCCAAGGAACTCTGCATCCAGATCATGCGCAACGCCCAGGAACAGGGCGTCCTGCGCGGCGACGTCACCGCGCAGGACATCGCCTTCGTGATCTGGTCCCAGGCCGGGATCATCCAGGCCACACGCACCATCGCCCCCCGAGCCTGGCGCCGCCACCTCCACCTGATGCTCGACGCCTTCCGCACCGAGGGCGCCCACGAACTGCCCGAACCTCCTCTGACCAGCCAGCAGGTCGACCAGACCCTCGTCACTCTCGAGTGCACCGAAGAAGACTGCCGCGAGCAGTCCTGACCACGCGAGCAGTCCTGACCACACGAGAGACGAGGCCGCGGACAACAGCTGCGCATCACACCGGACCGGCGCCACACCGGACCGGTACCTCGGCCGACCGGCCGGGAAGACCCCGGACAGCACTCTGGGCGGCAGGACCACGGGCCGTCCGACCGCCGTCTTCCGACTGCCCCGGCCCGTGCTGTCACACGCCGCCCGCACCTCACAGGGCGAGCGTGTCTTCCGCATCGCCCACCCTCACCGGCGAACACCAGCGCCGGCCCGCCCACGCTCCCCAGGCCCGCGCGCTCGGTGTGGGCAGCATGATGGGCTTCCTGCTGTTCACCGACGACGAAGACCTCGGCGCGCTCAACCTCTGGCAAGATTTTCGTACAGCTTTGGCTCAGCCCCTGCACCCGCTGTCGTCCCGATAGCCGGTCTCGGGATCGTCGGCTTGGCGTCTCTTGCTTCGGCAGGCCCTGCACGTGCCCGGAACTGTGGCTTCCATCATGGCGAATGTGATCTTGTCCTGGTGAGATCGCTGGATGCTCGGTTTCCTCCTCCGTCTCCTGCCGTTCTGGGTCCGCGAGCCCCTGCTCATCGCGGTCGGGTCTGTTCTCGGCGTACGCATCATGTATCTCGCCGTCCGCGATCACGATCGGGTCGCGGCCGGTCTCGGCGTGGTGTTCCTCGTGTTCACCGCAGTACGCGTCTACGCGGTGATCCGGGCCCTGCGCGCACGCCGGAACCCGAGTCCGGCAGCCTCCGCAAACGGGGCGGCAGTCGATGCTGTCGCCCAGCCCCAGCCCCAGCCCCAGCCCCAGGCCCAGGCCGGAACCGGGCCGCGTCCCGGCCCGGACACTCCGGAGAAGGAGCACAACGCATGGAGCCAGGCCGTCGCGGCCGTGGCCGTGTTCGGGGCACTCGCGGCCGCGCTGTGGGTGGCCCCACGCTTCACGCCGTCCGACGACAACGCCCCGCAGCCCGCCTCGTGTTCGGGCGGGGCACACGAGGAGCTGCCGAAGGCCTACAAGGACACGCCCCAGCCTGTGACCGGTGAAGAGCTGTGCAAGGCGCTCAACCGGCCAGACCTGGCCAAGCTCCTTGGAACGCCTGGAGAGACCGCGACCACTGCTTCCAGCAGCAACAACACCGCTCCTCTGACTGATGGGAAGGTCGCCCAACCGGAGGTCGAGGTCACGTTCGACACGTACACCGTGAATGTCTCGGCCACTTACAACGAGCTGTCGATCGACCAGTACGTGAAGCTGATGAAGTTCGGGGATGAGAAGGACATCAAGACGCTTACGGTTCTCGGTCGGCCCGCGGTCCTCGCCTCGGATCACACCATGAAGCTCGAGATCAATCTCGGGAGTGGCGGATCCGGTGGACCGGTCGAAGAAGGCCCCCTGGCCAGGACGCTGTCCGTGGCCCTGGACCGTAATGACCGAGGCGGCTACTGCGACATCACCGTGTGGAGCACGTCCGGAGCCCTCCCGAACGACAGCGTTCTCCTCAACATCGCCGAGAGGATTCTTCCGAGGATCCCCGAACGACCTGTCCGATGAGACGCCGAAAACATCTCGGCGAAAAGATCGGTCCAGTCGCGCCGCCGGCGACGGCATCAGTCTTGTGACGGGATGCGTGCCGCGATCTCCTTGGCCCAGCGCCCGGCCGACGGCGAAGGGACACTGAACCGTTCCGGGTTCGGTAGAGGGTGAGACCGGTGCGGGCGCTTTTGGGGCCAGGCGCTGTTCGGTGAGGAAGGCGTGGGCAGCGGTCACGAGGGTGACGTGGTGGTGCCAGCCTGGCCAGGAGCGGCCTTCGAAGTGGTCCAATCCCAGGCCCAGGCCGTGTTTGAGTTCGCGGTAGTCGTGCTCGATGCGCCAGCGGACCTTGGCCAGACGGACCAGGTCGGCCATCGGTGTGCTGGCCGGCAGGTTGGACAGCCAGTAATCGGTGGGCGCCTCGGCGTTGGCGGCTCTACAAACAGCTCTACCTGGCCTACGGCATCGCCCTGCCCATGCCACCTCACTTCACCGCCCCTCAATTCCCCCGGTGCGCGCCCCACATGGAGGTCGTCCAGGCGATGTCGGTGCGGCGGCGCCGGCAGCGCCGGCTGCGTCATCGCCCGGTCGCCGCGGCCCTGGGCACCATCACCGCCAAGGCGCTGGTCGCCGGGGCCGGCCCCGGTGTGTGCCCACCACAGGTCGGACCCCGGATACCCCCCCGCACCAGGCCCAGCACGCTCTACAGCGAACTGGGCCTGGCCTCCTACACGGCGACGACATCCCCGATGTGCAGGTCGCGGCGCAGGCGGCCCCCGATCCCGGCGGCTCCCAGCGCGAGCTTGGCGTCGGCGCCCCGGGTCCCGGATGCCCGTTCCTGCAGGTCAGACCCGGCGCCCGCCGCCTCGGCCGCCGTCGCGCCACTCGTGCCAGTCGACCCCTGCGACGTGCTGTGATGAGCCTCACCGCAAACATGAGGGGCCCCTCAAGTACGCTGGGCAACGTCGAACATGAGGGACCCCTCCGGATGATCCTCACAATTCGGCACCCGGCCGATCCGGATTCCCCGGATCACGGACAGGACGGCCGCCCGGTCAACGGAATCGCGGCACATCACAAGGAGATGACCATGAACAAGTGGATCAAGCGCGTCTCGACCGCTGTCGCTTCTACGGCGCTGGCAGGCGGAGCCCTTCTCGGAGTCAGCGGCACGGCGTCAGCGGCGACGGCCTCGGCGCCCGGGGAGCACACGCAGTCCGCGATCACCGCCTTCACCACCAGCGGCGACCGCGCGGACGGATACCAGAGCGCTCACCGCGAGGCACAGGACGACAGCTGGGGCGCACCCCGCGGCTGGTACACGAACGACGACCGCCAGGGCCACTACGGGGAAGAGCGCTGGAACGGTAGCCACATGTACGTCTGGGACGGGTACCGCTGGGACGAGGCGACGACGTGGCACCGCGTCAGCGCCGAGCGCTGGTACCTCGACCAGGTCGCGTGGTACGCGGACCAGCGCTGATGTGGCCGCAGGCCAGCACGGTCGGTTTGACCGGCCGCAACGACGTGGCTTTGGGTTGTGCCGTTGCGACTCGTCAAACCGACCGCTCGCCGAGCCGACAACGAGCGCGAGCCGGTGAAATCGCCGCCCGGCCGAACGGAAACAGCACGCGGGAGCCGTGTGTGCTGCTCCCGTCCTCCGGCGCTACTGGTCGCGCCAGTGGTACTGCCACGCCCCGCGTCTCGAAGCACACGGGGAGCGATCGCAGTGCCGGGCGAGCGGGAACGTGGAAATGAGGGACAGTGAGAT
Organism: Streptomyces sp. RLA012; assembly: GCF_056270325.1. Classification (NCBI taxonomy): domain Bacteria; kingdom Bacillati; phylum Actinomycetota; class Actinomycetes; order Kitasatosporales; family Streptomycetaceae; genus Streptomyces; species Streptomyces sp. RLA012. The sequence continues at coordinate 61,721 of NZ_JBWDPA010000003.1, forward strand.
CGGTCAGAACCGTGGCACACGAGCTACCCGTGCGGCTTGTCGTGTCGCACGACCTGTCGGGGTCGATACGTGCAGCACTGCGGTACGACGCGGATGATCCCTATGCCGTGCGTGCCGTCTTCCACACCCTGGACCAGAGCGGAACGGTCGAGTGGTTCCTCAGTCGCGACATGCTGGCTCAGGCTCTGAGCGAGCACACCGGGCACGGAGACGTGCGCATGTGGCCGACCGGCGGCTCGGGACGCGATGCGGTGTGCATGGTTCTTCGTTCGCCTGCGGGATCGGCCCTCCTCGAGTTCCCCGCGCAGGGCATGGAATCCTTCCTGCGCGAAACGTGGTCCGTGGTGCCGCCGGGGGCCGAATCCAGCCGGCTCGACCTGGACGCCGAGCTGGCACAGCTGCTGGCGGAAAACTGAACGCCATCCCCTTGAATGGTGACGCCCCTCGTAGGACTGAGGGCCCGGATGCCGACCGCGGCACCGGGCCCGCCGCATGTCCCGCTGTATGCCGCGTTGCCCGACGTGGTATGCCCTGTTGCCCGACGTCGTCAGCCGCGGCTCATGCCTCCTCGCGGCACTCGTGGCACTCCTCTTCGGGGCACTCGAGAGTGGTGAGGGTCTGCTCGACCTGCTGGGGGGTCAGCGAGGGTTCGGGCAGCTCGTGGGCGCACTCGGCGCGGAAGGCGTCGAGCAGCAGGTGCAGGTGGCGGCGCCAGGCGTTGGGGGCGACGGCACGGGTGGCCTGGATGATCCCCACCTGGGACCAGATCACGAAAGCGACGTCTTCCGGAGTGACATCGTCACGCAGGACGCCCTGCTCCTGGGCGTTGCGGAAGATCTGAGCAAGCCGTTCCTTCGTGCGCTCGAACATTCCCCTGCCGAGCGCATGGACCGGCAGGCGAGCCGAGGCCAGGTCATTGAAGGCGCGGTCACAGGCCTGCAGTTCACAGAGCTTTTCCAGGTAGAAGCAGAACCCCTCCCAGGCGTCGTCCATGGCTGCGGCCTCTTCGGCCGCGGCGAGCAGATCCGTGAACTTCGCGGTGAAGAGCTCTTCGACCAGGTCGAGCCGGCGGGGGAAGTGACGGTAGACCGTGCCGATCGCCACGCCCGCCTCGCGGGCAACACCCTCCAGGGAAGCGTCCAGCCCCTGCTCGGCGAAGGCCTTGCGGGCAGCGGCCACGATCGCGTCCCTGTTGCGCTGCGCGTCGCGGCGCAGCGGTTTGGCCGGCGCCTGGGGCGCGGACAGGGCGTGCTGGTGACTCATACATCCAGAATAACATGAGGGACCCCTCGAATTAGGTTGTGATCTCGCTCACGGTGCGGACGGAACGTGGTCCACAAGCACGCACTCAGGGCGCGCCGAAGACGACGAGCCTCCGGCTCAGGCCGCCAGGACCAGCTGGGTGATGGCCCGTTGGGTTCTCCGTACGGCACCGGCCGGCCGGTGAAGGCGTCCAGGAGCATGCGGTCGCCGAGCGGCTTCCCCAGTTCCACCTTCACGCTCTGTTCGGTCATGACGGCGGGGCGGGGGCCGCTCCGCTCCCCCGCGACGGAGGCGTACAGCACCACGCTCTCGTCCGTCTCCAGCACCTTGACGACGGGGCCGTCGTCGCAGGATCCGTGTGTGGCCCTCACCGTGACGGAGCGGCCGTCCGCCGCCGTCTCGGCCGGCCGGGCGACAGGCATGAGACCGCCGGCAGATCCTTGCCGAGCTGGTCCGATCGGCGACTTGGGGCTTTGGCGGAGTGACGGCAACCCGCTTGAGCGGGGTGTCGTGAACCTCCAGCGTGAACAGCCGCGATCGCCACGGTTCTGCCGGAGGAGTTCGCCGCCGTCGCAGCCGGGCAACTGCTGGCCGTCGACGGCAGATCCGACGAGCCGCTCGTCCTCGGCAAGGAACCGGTCGGTCGGCACGGGCCGTCGGGGCGCAGCTACGATCGAGTCACTCCGGAAGACCGGAGTCAGCCCACAGAGGCTGACCGACCTCCAAGTCCTGCGGACGGGGCCCTCGTGGTCTCCCTTTGCTTACCGCTTCAGGTCCTCTTGCAGAGCGCAAGTCCTGCGCAGCCGCAACGCCGTCAGAAGCCAAGGCGTGACGGGGCACAGCCGGTCAGGCGGACGGCCCGACGGCAGCCACCGGGCTGAGGCCGGGGCAAGACGCCATCGGTGTCGGGCCGGGATGCGGTGGTCCAGGTGAGGGCCAAAGGCTCGTCTGGGACCTCGGAGTGAAGCCGGTCATCGCCCGCCGCGGCACCGAGCACGGCTCCGCCCTCGGAACCCAACGCCGGGTCGTAGAGCGTGCGTTCGCTCACCTGCACTGGTTTCGCCACCTGCGGATCCGCTGGGAGATACGGGACGACATCCACGAGGCTTTCCTCACCCTTGGATGCGCGCTCCTTCGCTCTTATCCCTGCGCCCTGCCCGTGGACGGTTGGTTGGGTGAGGTGCGGGACATGGAACGGCCATCGCGGGACTCTCCAGGTAGGTGACGACCAGGGGAGGGTGCGATGGCCGTCGCTGTCAGTGTGCTCGGGGCGGGGGCAGGCCGCCAGGGCAAGGCCAACCTGATGCGCTTCCGCAGGGGCTGGTACGACCGTCTGTCCCGACTGGCTGATGCGTTGTTCGAGCTGACCGACGCCCTGCCGGCAGCCGGCCCGGTCATCTCTCTGCCCTATCTGTCGCTGGCCGGGCTGCACCGGCGTGGTCACGGCAGTACCTATGCGGCCCTGGCGAACGGCCGTGTGGGCGCCGAAGCGGCACGTGCGCTGTTCGCCGACTCGCTGCCCGGCGCGTCATGTCCGGTCTTCGCGGTGGACGTGAGCGTCTGGGTCCGCAGCGACGCGGAGTGTTCACCCGGGCGCGGCTACTACTACCATCCCTCCAGGCACTCGGCGGGACGGCCGGTCGTGGCCGGCTGGGCCTACTCCTGGCTCGTCGGCCCGGAGCTGACGACGAACTCGTGGACCGCTCCGGTCGATGCCCGGCGCCTGGTCCCGGGCGAGAACCCGAGTACGGTCGCCGCCTGCCAGATCAGCGGCCTGCTGCGACGACGACCCGGACTGGGCCGGCAGACACCACTGTTCGTGTTCGACGGCGGCTACGACTCCGTCCGCCTGGCCCTCGAACTCACCGCCGTCCCGGCCCAGATCCTCGTCCGGGTCCGGTCCGACCGGTCCTTCTACGCGGACCAACCGCCACAGCACAGGACGACTGCCGGACGGCCGCGCCGCCACGGCGCGAAATTCGCCTGCCCCGGCCCCACCACCCGGCCGGCCCCGGACGCCGTCCACACATGCACGGACGAGCAGTACGGCGCAGTGACCGTGCAGATGTGGCACCGCCTGCACGCCAAGACCCAGCAGCACGACGGCCATGGCAGCCGCGGCCCGCGCCCCATCATCCCCGGCACCCTGGTCCGGCTCACCGTCGACGGCTGCCCGGCCGGAACCGAGCACCGAAGACCTTGTGGCTGTGGTGGACAGGGCCACCCGGCCATACCCCCGATCCGGACCTGCTCTGGCGGGCCTGCACCCGCCGCTTCGACGTCGAACACACCTTCCGCTTCGCCCGCCAGACTCTGAACCGGACCCTGCCCCGGCCCCGCACGCCCGAGCAGGCTGACCGGTGAACCTGGCTGATCATCGCCGCCTACACCCAGCTTCGCCTCGCCCGAACCCTGGTGGCCGACCACCGACTGCCATGGGAGAAACCGCTGCCGCCAGCTCGGCTCACACCCGGCCGTGTCCGCCGACGATTTCGTCACGTTCAAGCAGCAGTGGGGACACCGGCCAACCCGCCACAACCCTGCGGACGCTCCGCGGGCCGTCCCCAAGGCACCCGCCGAGGCCCCGCACCCCGCCATCCCGCAGTCAAAACAGCCGCAAGACCTGCGACTCACCACCCGCAGGGATAAAAGCGAAGGTGAAAGCGAAGGTGAAAGCGAAGGTGAAAGCGAAGGTGAAAAAGCGTATCGGGTCGTACCAGCATGTCCGCGTAGAGGGCGGTGGTCGCGGGGTGGTCTCTCAGGCCGGGTTCGTGCTGTTGGAGGAGACGGTCCGCAAGTCCGGTCTGGATGCGGCGATATCAGCGGCGCCGGCGCCGTGGCGCAAGGCGCGTGCGGTGCACGATCCGGGCGAGGCCATGCTGGATGTGGCGCTCGCGGTCGCGCTCGGCAGGGACTGTCTGGCCGATGTCGGGCTGTTGCGTGCCGAGCCGGCCGTGCTCGGTCCGGTGGCCTCCGGTCTTGGGCGCTCATGCCATAGATGTCATATGTCTTGAAGAAACGTCACAACAGGGCAATCCAGCAACGGCAGTTCGGACGAACAGCAGCCGGGGGGAGAGTGCCGAGACGATCTCCCCACGAGGGTGGGACCCGCACGACCGGCACGTCATCGGCCCGTGACCTCCCCATGAGGCCTGCCTGCGCAAAAGGGCAGCGGATCGATCAACGGGACATGCGAGGGCCGGTTGCGCACGACAGGCGTCGAAACAGGGTGAGATCGGGAGGACGGCATGGGGAATCTCTTCACGAGACTGATGAGACAGTTGGACACCAACGCTCGGCAGGCGATGGATGTCTACCGGCGTGAGATCCGCGAGTACCGCGTGCTGGAGCGGGACGTCCGCTCTCGTGCAGAGGCGCTGGACTACACCATGTGGTTGAGGAGCCGGACCGTTGAACTGGCGGAGCAGGAGCAGCCTCTCGGCGCGGACGATCTCGCGTTGATGGTGTCGGTGGGGAAACAGCGAGCCGAGAAGGGGCTGTCCTTGTCATCGCACCAGCGGCTGGTCGTCTCGCACACCAGCCTGATGCTGCGTGAGATCCACAGGGCGACCGAGTCCCGCGACGGTGACGATCTCATGCGCCTGATGAGATGGTTCGGCCCGCAGGGATCACGGGGCAGTGACGCCTACATGTCCGGTTTCGTCCACGGGCAGCAGCAGGCTGCGTCCCTCATCAGCCGCGTCCGTACGCTGACCGAAGCCCTCGTTACCGACAACCCCGCCGCGTCGAGCCTGGCGCACGGCGTCGGCATACGCCTTCACCCTCGCTATCTGGTGACCGTCCTTCGCTTTCCCGGCCACTCCCGTCCCACGGACGCCCGGCGTGAGGAGATCACCCAGGCCCTTCTGCAGCACCGAAGAACGCCGATCATGTGGCACGATCCCGGGGAACTGGTGGCCCTGACGCCCAACCGCCCCGACAGGCCCGTCGACGCGATGGTGGAGAACCACGCGCTCTCGTTGGTGCGCGACATCTCCGAAGCCGTGGGAGGTACGTGCGCGATCGGCGCAAGTACCGGTCCTGTCGGTGCGCTGGCCGGAGCCTTTACCCAAGCGCGGAGTGTCAGCCAGGTGGCCCCGGTCCAGACCGGACCACGGCACCTGCACACCCTGGCCGACGTCTTCGCTGAACTCGGCGTTGCGCGGCTGCCGGAGGCCGACGACTGGCTGCGGGACGTCTACGAGAGGCTCTCCCACGGCCCTGACCTCATCAGCACACTGGACATGTTCTACCAGAACGATATGCATCGGGAAAAAGCAGCGACGGCGCTGAACGTCCATCGCCGGACACTGGACTACCGCCTCCAACGCGTAAAGGAGCTCATCGGCATCCATCCAGGTTCCACTCACGGCGTACGGGTCCTGAGCGTTGTGGTGAACCGGGCGCTCGCGCGGGGCTGACCCAGGACGCGGCGGTCCCTGCGACCTCCGCGCAGCGACCGGCTGGGGCGGCAGCGTCGGCAGGCCGTTGATCACAACTGAAGGCAATCCCCGGTGTGAGGGGTTCGGGCGCGAAGGCCCCTGTCCGGGGACAGGGGCCTCAGCTCTGCGTGGCGCCTACTTGGGGCAGGCAATTCCCACGAGGTTGCTGGCGTCGGAGAGGAGCAGGTGGTCAGGGACGTAGCCCGGCGGGGGGATCAGGTAGGAGTCGGCGTATGTGAAGAACTTTTGGGATGTGGAACTGCACTGCGCAAATACGGCGTCCGTCAAGTAGCCGCCGGTCGGGCCGAATACGTAGCCCTGATCCGCGGTGTAGTTGTCCCGGCCGAGAACCGTCCGCAGGTCAATGAACTGCATGTTGGCCTCAACACCGAGTTCGTCGAGGCACTGCACCCCGCTGACGCCCTGCACCGTCGTGCCGACGAGATACGGGTCCTCGGCGCCGACCGTGCAGGTGATGGTGCCGGTCGCGGCCGCCGCACGCGCCTTGGCGGAGGCCTGGAACGTCACCGTCCGCTGCCCCGTGGCAGATGCGCTCACCGACGGTCCTGGCGCCGGCCGGGAGCTCGGTGCGGCGGCGGCGGATCCCGCCCATGGCACCTGTAAAAGGAGCCCGCACAGCAGCGCAACGAGGGACATCAGGCCCAGGCGTGGTTGCCCTGTTGCTCTCATCTTCTCTCCCCTTTTCCCCTAGCCGTCCGGCCCGGTGCCGGATGACTGTCAGATAGCCGTCCGACCCGGTGCCGGATGGCTGTCAGAAAAAGGGTGCTGCACGGGAGTTCCGCACAGCATCGTCACATCTGGTGAAGATGGACGCCCCGAAGCGGCAGGTCTCACCGTGACGCGCAAAACGCAGTCGCGACATAGTTGATCAAGAACCCGCGCCCACACGGGCCAGCCACATCGGCCAACTCCTGCGGGCGCAGTTCGCCACCCGGCGCGGCGGCGTAGGCCCAGAGAGACCGAGCTCATCGGGGTCGTCGGCGATCAGCGGTCATGTCCCCCTGACTTGATCTTTAACCTGTGCGGCGGGGCCGTGGGGTAGTTGACTTCTTCGTTCGCTGTTTCGTCGGCTGTGCCTGTTTCTTTGGGGTTCTGGCCCAGATCTTGGGGAGCAGTAGCGGAAAGTCATCGCGGTGCTCGACTGCGAGGGGCCGTACTTGTGCGAGACCGCGTACGCCTCGCCGCATGACGGGCGTCACTGACGCTCCATCAGGTACCTGTGGATTGCTCTGGTCGTGTCTGTGACCGGTGACGGTAGTGCTCATGAAGGTCGACACATCGTTCTGGGACTCTCTCGTGTTCGACGGGATCGACGAGCTGGACGTCGAGGCGGTTACCGCCGCCTACGGCACGGTCGACGTGACAGCCAGAGGTCGGGCAGCCGGCGCGGCGTGTCCGGACCGCAGCCGGTTCTCGGAACGGGTGCACGACTCCTACCTGCGCAGACTGAGGGATCTGCCACTTGGCGGGCGGAGGTTCACCACCTCCGACCTGGACGATCTACTGGCCCGGCTCGACCGGCATGCATCCGCCGACCGACAAGAAGAATCCTCCGTCGCCCCGGCAGCTTGATCAACCCCCGAAGGATTTCCAGCGCCGACCACTAAGTTCTAGTGGTTGTCGCAACGCCCCAGCGGCCCGGCCCGGTCCGTCCTGCACGCACCGGACTGCGAGGAAGCGCCACAGGGCGCGCCGCTGCCCGATGTGGACCGCGCCCTGAACGCGGCAGAGCACCCGGGCACCCGCCTGTTCAGCCTCGCCTTCGGCGCCCTGCAACTGCCGTTCGGCGATGTCCGGCCGCGCCCGTACAGCGAGCGCCGCGCCGCTCTCCTCAACCTCCTGACAGAACTGCCCACGAACACCCCGATCCAGGCCGTCTCCGCCACCACCGACCGCGACACCGCACTCACCTGGTACAACGCCCTCCACAACCGGGGTTGTTTACGCACAACTGCCGTGTCTCATCAGGGGTACGGGGGGTAGTGCTCGAACGCACTTGTGGGGTGCGGCGAGCTGTGTCTCGTCCGTACGGTCGTGGGCATGGAGCTGGCGTTTTACTCCAGTGAGGGCTGGGAGTCTTGGGGACTATCTGGGAAGCCGACGATCCCCGAGGGGATGGCGTTCCTCGTCGACGATGACCTTCTGTTCGAGGACGGCCGAGGGGTGCGCGCAACGGCGGTGGCCAATGAGTGGTTGCGGCTACGGCCGACGGAGAACTGTCCGGCGCCCTCGTCGTGGGGCACGTACGCGCGTGCCACCCAGGGCTTGATCACCAATACGTACTTGTCGTCGGCCGAGTACGACCTGCTCGCCTCCCTGCCGGCCCGGGTGCTGTCCAAGGCCCGTCTCAGCCTTCCTCCCCTGGGAGTTGATGTTTTCGACGCCCACTTGCAGGGTCTGGTGCTTGCGGAGGCCGAGTTCATCACCGACGAGGAGGCGCAGTCCTTCGTGCCCCCTGCCGAATGAGTTGTGTTCATCTTGAACGTGCAGGTCACGGGGGTGGCATGGGTGGGGTGAGGTCATGCTCGTGCTGGTCGGCGGCGGCTGTCTGCGGTGAAGATCGTCGGTCAGCGGGCGATCGCGTGCCAGTTGAGGACCATCAGCGCGCGGACGAGCCGGGTGGCCCGCTTCACGTCGAGGCGGAGCCGGGTCAGTACGCGCCAGTTCTTCAGGTGTGCGAAGGCGTGTTCGCAGACGGCTCGTTCTGCAGCGATCAGCTGGTTGACCTGCTTCTTCGCGGGCGGGAGCTTCTTGCCCTCGGGCTTCTTGCAGCCGGTGATGACCGCCGGGTCGCTGCTGTCGTCGCCACCACCGTCGAGGCCGACGAAGCCGAGGTCGGCGATCGCGGCGAGGCCGGCCGCGCGGAGTCGGCCGGCCAGGTCGTCGTGGCGGCAGGCGGTGATCTCCGAGCCGCGCGCGGGTCGGGCGGTGGAGGTCCACAGCAGCCGGGGTCAGCCAGGTGGCGGGTGAAGTGGATGATCGTTTCTGTGGCAGTGGCAGTGGCAGTGGGCGTGGTCATCTGGTGGTCTTACGGTTCCGAAGGGCTGCCGCGGTGAAGCGCGTCATTTCTCGGCTGGGGTGGGGGCCCGGGGAAGGCGTAGCTGGAAGCATGCTCCGAGGGTCCGGGGCGTGAGGGTGAGGGTGCCTCGGTGGCGGTGGGCCAGGTCGCGGGCGATGGCGAGACCCAGGCCGGTGCCGCCCTGGTCGCGGGAGCGGGCGTCGTCGAGCCGGACGAAGCGTTCGAAGATGCGCTCGGCGTCCTCGGTGGGCACGCCCGGTCCGTCGTCGTGCACTGTGAGGACGATCCAGTCGTCCTCGTTTCGGATGGTGATCTGGATGCGGTGTACGGCGTGGCGGGCGGCGTTGTCGATGAGGTTGCGCAGCAGTCGTTCGTATTCGTCGGGGTTTCCGCGTGCGGGGGCGGGGGCGGAGCCGTCGCAGGTGAGGGTCAACGGTCTTTCGGTGAGGGGGTATTGCTCGGTCAGCTGAGAGGCGAGGGCTGTCAGGTCGACGGTTTCGGGACTGGCAATGGGGGTGCGGGTGTCGAGGCGGGCGAGGAGCAGCAGGTCTTCGGCGAGGGCCTGGAGGCGGCGGGTCTGTCGTGCGGCGGTGTTGGCCGCGGCGGGCCAGTCGGTGCGTTCCGGGTAGGCGAGCGCGACTTCCAGGCTGGCCAGCAGTGTGGTGAGGGGGCTGCGTAGTTCGTGGGCGGCGTCCGCGACGAAGCGGCGTTGCTGGGCGGCGGCGTTGTCGAGGCGCTGGAGGGTGGTGTTGATGGTGGTGGCCAGGGCGGTGATCTCGTGTCCCGTGGCGGGGACGGTGACGCGTTCGCGGGGATGGCTCGCGGTGACCGAGGCGGTGAGGACGCGGATGGCTTCGACCGGCCGCAGCGCGATGCGGACGGCGAAGTAGGTGACGGCGGCGATCAGTACGAGGCTGACGAGCCCGGCCCGCAGCAGCAGGAGGTCGGTGGTCCTGGCCATTGCCTCGGCCGTGTGCGGGAGCACCACCACATAGACCCGCAGGTCGGCGTCGGCGGCGACGCCCAGAGCGGCGGCTTTGTCACTGCTGAGTTGATCGGCGCTGATATCGGCGAACATGACCGTGTAGGTTCTGCCGGCCATATCGGATCTGTCCCCGGTGCTGGAGTCGCGCACCGGTATACGGAGGGGAACGATCGTCAGGAGTCCGGGCTCCCTGGCCTCCGACGGGGCGGGCAGCACATGGCGGGTGCCGGGATCGAGGGCTTCCACGCCTCCGCCGTAGGCGACAGCGGCGCGTCGGCCGCTCGCGACGACCTCGTACGGCACCGCGCTTCGCTGAACGGGAACCACACCCCCGTTCAGCTGATCCACGAGAGCCCAGAGCTGTTCCTCGGCCTGTCCTTCGGTGATCTGTGTGCCCTGGCGGTAGACGTCACTGTGCATCCACCAGCCGATGCCGACCAGGATGACGGCGGCGGTCGAGGCGGCGGCCAGGGCCGCGCGGGCTCGTACCGAACGCGGCCACCAGCGGCGTCGTACCTCAGTCGCGTTCACGGTCGTCCACCAGCCGGTAGCCGGTACCCCGTACGGTCTGCAGGGACTGCCGGCCGAACGCGGCGTCCACCTTCTTGCGCAGTGCGCTGACGCGCGCCTCCACCAGGTTGGGATCCAGCGCCTCGTCGGGCCACGCGTGATAGAGCAGATCCGATTTGGAGACCGCCTGGCCCGCCCGGCGGGCCAGCAGCTCAAGGACGGCGAACTCCCGGGGGGTGAGTTCCACCCGGGCCCCGGCCCGGCGGCAGACCCGGCCGGCGACGTCCAAGGAGAGGTCGCCCACGGCAAGGACGGGCGGGGCGACCGTGGCGGCCCGTCTGACCAGGGCCCGCAGCCGTGCGACGAGCACCATGTAGGAGAAGGGTTTGGCCAGGTAGTCATCGGCCCCCGTGTCCAGGGCCTCTGCCTGATCCCAGTCCCCGTCCTTGGCGGTGAGTACCAGGATGGGGGTCGCGTTGCCCTCCCGGCGCAGCTGGGCGCAGATCTTGTAGCCGTTGAGTCCGGGCAGCATCAAGTCCAGTACGACAAGGGCGTATTCGCCGGTCCGGGCCATCCACAGTCCCTGCCGGCCGTCATGGGCGAGGTCGACGCTGTAGCCCTCGGCGGTCAGACCGGTGTGCAGGGTGTGGGCAAGGTCCACCTCGTCTTCGACCACCAGGATGCGCATGCGGTGCAGCCTCGCACAGCGTCGGCCCGCCTTCCTGATCGGCCGGTCAGGTTGGGTCAGCCTCCGGTCAACGAGGTCCGGGCACGCTGGCGGAGTGTCTTCGCCACTGCTGAAGGGCCCTGCCGCCGATGTCCGTTGATCAACGTGCCCCCGCCGTGGCCAGGACGGTTTCCCCTCCCGTATCCGCCCGTCGACAATCACCGAGCCCGGCCGAAGCCGTTGTCGTCATCGCGCCCTTGTCGCTGACCATCGCTCTGGGGCTCTGGGGTATCCGCAGGAAGAACACCATGTGGGGGGACGAGTCCGTCACCTATCAGCTCGCGCACCGCGATCTTTCGCAGATATGGCTCACCGCACAGCATGTTGATCTGGTCCATGCCCTCTACTACGCCGTGATGCATGAGATCTTCGGTCTCTTCGGCGGAGGGCTGCTGACGTTGCGGCTGCCGTCCGTGCTGGCAATGTCCGTGGCGGCGAGCGGAGTCGGGCTTCTGGCGCTACGCCTGGCGGGACCCCGTGCCGGGCTGCTGGCCGGGCTGGTGTTTCCGCTCCTTCCCCAGGTACAGAAGTACGCGCAGGAAGGCCGCTCGTATGCCATGGTCTGTGCCCTGGTCACCTGGGCCACCTATGCGCTCGTGGTCAGCGTCCCGCATCGCGCCCGGTGGCGGTGGGCGGTCTATGGCTCCACCATGCTGCTGGCCTGTCTGCTCCATGAGTTCGCGGTCCTCGCCCTGGTTGCACACGGCGTCACACTGGTCGTCTCCCGTGCTCCACGACCGGTGCTGAGGGCGTGGAGTGTGGCTGCCGCAGGCGTTGTGGCCGGGCTGTTGCCGCTGGCGATCTGCAGTGCGGGGCAGTCGGGACAGGTGTCCTGGATCGGCGGACCGGTGCGGCTTCGTTATTTCCTGGTTGTGGCGGTCGTGGGCGTGGCGTGTGCCCGAGCGCCCCTGGGGGTGAAGGGGCCCGTGCGGCTTTCCGTGCTGGCTGTGCCGATTCTTGTGCTTCCGGGCCTTCTGCTGCTGATCGCCTCACTGGTCAAGCCCCTTTTCGTCGACCGGTATGTGCTCTACAGCAATATCGGAATCGCCTTGCTGCTGGGCGCCTGGATGGATTACTTCCACCGGCGGCAGCAGTCTTCCCGCAACGCGTGGATCGCGGCGGTTGCCGTACTGGCCGCGCTCGTCCAGCCGAGCCTTTCGCTGAGGACGCCCCAGAGCCGGAGCAATGACGTCACCGCCATCGGCGCCACCGTACGCAAGGAAGGCCGTCCCGGCGACGGGCTGCTCTATCTCTCCGGCCAGCACCGGATCTTGACTGCGGCCAACCCCGAGGACACCCGTTTCCTGACAGATCTCGCCCTGGCACAGGACCCCGTTTCGTCGAACACACTTGCAGGTGTCGAGCTTCCCGCCCAGGAAATAGCGGCACGCATGCTGGAATTCGACCGGATCGTCGCGGTCCGCGACCCGGCGGGTGCGCACTCGCCGACCAACCCGCAGGAGGAAGCGAAAACAAGCACCCTGCGGCGCCACTTCCGCGAGTACGGAACAACCCACGTCAACGGGGCGCGAGTCACCGTCTATGTCCGAGACCACGACCCGTCTCCGAAGGCCGGTCCTGGATCCAACAGCCCGGGAGCGAGCGGTGGGGTGATGAGGTGACCGCGGCTGGTGCCGGCCCGGCCGGCACCACCGCCGTCACGCTGTCTCGCCCCGGAAGCCACGGATCTCGGCTTGCCGGTCGCTGCTGCCGTGGGAGGCTGCGGCTGTTCTCCGCCGCTGCCCAACTCATCGCGACCGCACGCCAACGGCGCCTGCGATGCGCCCGCCACCGGCCATGGACGGAAGAGATCACCGACACGATCAGTCGGCTCGGCACCTTCCCGGACCCAGGCTGACCGACAACAGCCCGGGGAAGATCCGGGACGTCGGGGATGTCGGCGATGTCGATCTCCTCGAACCCCGACGAGCAGCAGAGCCACCGACGGGACCGTGGCAACCGGCGCCCACCCGATGCGACGAGCGGGCCGCCTGCGTGCCCGCACACGCACCGCGACGACGAATGGGGCGGCAACCGAAGCTGACGACCGAACACGCAAGGCCGAGGGCAGAGCGAAAGTCAGGTAGCGATTTGGGGAGTGCCGGCCATGCTGGTGCTCTCGGGGATCGCGGCGATCACGTCGATTTCCACTGCTGCGTCCAGGGCCAGGTCGGTGACGCCGACCGTGGTGCGGCTTGGCAACGGGCCACCAAACCACGTCCGGTATATCGTATTGAGACCTGTACAGCCTGAATTTGTCCTGGTCAGCGGTGCTGGCGTGGGTGGTCGGTGGCGTACTTGTGCTGGTCGAGGGCGGGAGGCTGGAGTGCAGATCGTCTGACACGTCCCGGATGGGGGTTCTTGGCTTCGGCCGTGAGGTGTTCGGCGGGGCTCCTACGGTTCCCTGACGGCGTCGGCGCGGGCCCAGGTGAAGTTCTCGGTGGTGCCGGTGTCGTCGTGCAGGGCACCGTTGAAGAGAGCCACAAGCAGCCGACCGACAGCATCGGTTAGCCGGCGGGCAGGGGCGGCCTGGTGTGGGAGATCTGACGCCACGGGCCGCAGGGAGCGGCCCCGTCGGCAGGCCGCTTGGGGAGACGGATGTGGGAGAGATCGCGCAAGGGCTGGAGCGCGCGTTGCGCACTCGGCCCGTTCCCTCGAGCACCGAGGCTCGCCTGCGGTTTCTGCTCGCGACTCACCAGGGTTCTACCAGGAGCGTGGCCGCATTGCTGGGTGTTTCGCAGCGCACCGTGCAGTGCTGGGTGACGAAGGAGCCGGAATCGCGGCGGCCGCCGGGCCCGGCGGAGGTCGGGCCCGGCAAAGGTCGGGCCCGGCAAAGGTCGGGCCCGGCAAAGGTCTGGGTGATCGAGGAGGCGGTCCTGGTGCGATGGCAGCCCCGGGTGCGGGCCCGCCTGTGTGCCCGGGCCGAAGCGTAAGGCTTCGTCCTCCACACCCGAGCGCGCTTCGGGTTCGCGGCTCCGGCGGGGTCCTCGGACGATCCGCGGGTGCGGTGGGTCACCCAGTCCCTGCCGGGAGAGGTGGCTCGTGAGCTGTTCGCCGTCCGGGACGTCGGCGCGGGCGAGCAGCAACAGTTGGTGATCCTCGCCCGCGCGCTGGGACACGCCTGCTTCCGCGACGGGGGCCGACGCGGCCACCGTCTACACATCGCCTTCACCGACATCGAGTTCCCTGACTTCTCGATCGGATGACCTCCTCGCCCGGCGTACCGACGCCGGACGACGCGTCCGAGCAGGCGGTGGGTCCTCGTGGGCAACGGTCGGCTGCCCGGACTTCCGGCAGAGGGCGCCGCTGGGCACAGGTGCCCCCTGTAATCGAGGGCAGGGACGAAATCCGGCCCCTCGGAGGGCATCCGTCGACTTCCCACCCCGGTGCCCTGTCCCGGCCGGGACAGACCGGGCGGAGCGGTTCCGCCGTTAGCGGGTGCTCGTGGTGTCGATGTCGATGATGTGGTTGTACCGCTCCACCAGCACGAAAAGCTTGGTCTTCTGCGTCGTCTCTCCGCTGCCGAAGGTCAGGGTGACGATGACCTCATGGCCGTGGCCCACGGTGCCGTTGTCGGTCACCGTCCACTGCGCCGGGACGTTTTGGGCACGCAGGACGCCGTCCGCCTCGTTCTTCTTCTCCCAGGCCGCCAGCCGCTCGGCGAAGTCGGGCGTCAGGTAGTGCTTGCGGAGCGCCGTGGCCAGCGTGACGTCCGGGTCCGTGTAGTCGCCCTTCGCGTCGATGTACGCGCCGTAGAAGTCGGCGACCCGGGTCACCGCTTGGCCGGGCGTGCCGCTGACCGACTGCGGTGCGGTGGTGGACGCCTTTGCGGGGGCATGGACGGCCGCCTGTGCCGACACCTGTGTCGACACACCGAGTCCGACAGCCAGGACGAGGCCGGCGGCGACGGCCGCGCGGCGGCCCGGACGACGGTGTGCGGGGGACTTCCTGTTCATGTGTGTCTTCCTTTTCTGGTCCGTATGTGGTTGCTCTCGGCCGGTTCCGGCTTTCGTGCCGAAGGCGCCTGCCGACTTGTCGCCGCCTCGTCCGCCTCCGAGTCGAGGACAGGACAGGACGACCCGACTGCCCGATCGGACAGGAGGCGACCCGGTGTCTTCGCCCCCCAGGCCGTCATGTGGCGGCGGGCGCCGCGGGGTGCCGAACGCCGCGCCTTGGGTACTCGGGCACACAGGTGTCCCGGTACGCAGGCGCAGGGTGGGTGTCGTTGCCAAGCTGCTGCCGGGGCGGTCGTTCTGCCTCGGCCGGTGCGACACCCACAGCTCCGAGGACGCCGGGCATCCACGACAACAGCTGCCGCCACACCTGCAACGGTGGAACCGTCCCATCCCTGCTGAACTGCGGAGGCGCCCGCCGACCGTTCGAGCGGATTCAGCAGGTGGAACTGCTGGAGATCTTTATTCCGGTGACGCTGTAAGCGTTCGCGAACACGGTTTCGGAATTCGGCACCAGGCAGATCGAGTTCCCGTCCTGGAGCCTTAGATACGCCACGTCGTCGTTCCGGGTGTTCACGACGTGGTAGTGCGGCCGGGACCTGACCGTCTGGTAGGAACTGGTGACATCGCGGTACTTCGCGATCGGCGTGCCCGCGTCATAGGCGTGCTCGTCCACGTAGAAGCAGACATAGGGGTACGGGCAGCCGTGGGTGGGGGACTCCGCCTGGGCTGCCGATGCGCCGGTCACGGACGCGGCCGCGACGGCCACGCTCGCGCCCGCGAGGCCTGCCGCCTTTCGGATGACGGACTTCATCAAACCTCCAAGAATTAAGCAGATCGTCTGACACGGCAGCTGTAGATCGTGATCCGTTGCGGATGCCGCTGGTCAGCAGGGGCGAAGCCGGTGCTGCGACGAGTACGGCAACCGGCATCGTGAGCGTGTGTGACGACGTATCAAGCGCGGTGGCCATGGAGGCAACCGTTAGTGCATGCGTGTCGGACGTCGCCCAACGCCGGTTGGTCCCTATAGCCGTGGTCGGTGCGACACCAAGAGCATCGGCGGTCACCGGAGTCCGGCGCAACGACTGCCGCCCCTTTGGCGACGGTGGAACCATCCCAGCCCATCTGACGTGCAGGGATATGAGTGCCTGGGATACGGGGTCGTGGGCGGACGACGGAGGAACGGTGTCGATTCGTCCTTGCCGCGCTCGGTTGCTGGTCATGGGACTGGCCTTGAACCCCTGGCGGGGGCGCGTCCCGGACAGGCCGTGGGAGCTCTCGTACTCCCCGGTCAGGCCGTCGCCACCGACTCGAACCACCACCGATACACCGCCCGAGTGACCAACCCCCTTTCGGACTCGGGGAGTTAAGTCAGGCCGGCGTCGCACGCGGCGTCCCGCCATGTGATGACCAGTACCCGGTCCCGCGGGCCCCGTGGGAGTAATGTCTGCGGGATGACCGCGAAGCCTACGGACTTCTTGGCACGTGCCCTGGACGCCCCGGGCGAGCCCCGTCTGCGGCCGCTGCCACCCGTGGTGACGGAACTGCTGCGTTCTCTGAGCGCCCCGCCTCGGCTGGCGGCGCACTTGCGTGCGGTCCATGACGTTGCGGTCGAACTGGTGGACTGGGTGCAGGACCGCTACCCGGATCTGGCCGTGGACCGCGACGGTGTTCTCTTCGGTGCGGCGACCCACGACGTGGGCAAGGTCTTGCACCCCGAGGAGCTCGCCGGGCCCGGCTCGGCACACGAGGACGCCGGTCGTGACCTGCTGCTGAGCCGCGGCTTCCCGCCCGCACTGGCTCGGTTCGCCGCCACCCACGCCAGCTGGGACGACCCCGTCGTGACGATGGAGGACCTCCTGGTCAGCACAGCCGACAAAGTGTGGAAGGACAAGCGCGTCTCCGGCCTTGAGGACAGGCTCGTCAGGGCGCTGGCAGGTGCGACGCAGCGGGAGCCCTGGGAGGAGTACCTCGCGCTCGATGACCTGCTCACTCGACTCGGGGCGGACGCTGCCCCTCGCCTGGCTTTCCAATCGGCCTTCCCGGTTCACACCTGACCCAGCCTCAAGATCCGGCGGACTTCCTGGGCGCGAACTGGCCGGACGGGCCGGCTACGGCACTCAGTCACAAAAACGTGTTCGATTCTCGTAGCTCGCGACCGTCCTCATGGCTCTCCCTCTGTGTGCTGCCGTTGCGGGGATCTCACGCTGGGGCCGCCTCCTGCCGGACCGCTGAAGGCGACGTCAGACGCGGCGACACGCGGACGCGTCGACGCGCACCAGATCCACGTACAACCTGCGGTACAGCAGCACTGGGACGCTCACCTCACCATGTCCACCAGGCGAGTCCGGGACGGATCATTGCAGGTGCATGAATCTTCCGGGCAACCCTCCGGCCTTGGACCGGGACCACGATCCGTCACACCACGCTCACCGGGTGGCGGACCACCGCGTCGAACAGGTAGCCCTGGGTGTTGGGCACGGCGCTGTCCGGCTGAGTACGGCCGGCCGTGTCCGTGGCGCGGGCGAGCAGATGGGTGGCGCCGGGTGCGTCGGGCTGCCAGCCGAGGGACCAGCGGGTCCAGGTGCCGGTGCGGGGCCGGTCGTGCAGGCGGGCCGGCCGCCAGTTCGCCCCGCCGTCGGTGCTGACGTCGACCCGGGCGACGGCGCCCGCGCCCGACCACGACCGTCCGTGCAGTACGTGTCTGCGACCCGCCGGGAACGTGGCCCCGCTCGCCAGCTCGAAGGCGCTCTTCGTCGCCTGCCGGGTGAGCGGCGCGCTGCCGCCCTCCGGGTAGGAGGGGCCGAACAGCCGGTAGAAGGTGGTGTTCCAGGGCGAGTAGAGCGGCTGCGCGGACACCTCGATGTCGCCGACCCACTTGACCGACGCGATCCCCACCCAGGAGGGCACCAGCACCCGTACCGGACGGCCGTGGTCGTACGGAAGCGGCTCACCGTTCATCTCGTACGCGAGCAGTACGTCGTCCAGCGCTTTGGCCAGCGGCAGCGGGCGGCGTACCCGGCCCAGACTCTCGCCGCCGCTGACGTACTCGGCGTCCAGGCCACGCGGCTGCACGTCCACGGCGTGGTGGGACAGCCCGGCCCTGCGCAGCACGTCGGCCAGCCGCGCCCCGCGCCAGCGCGCGACGCCGATCGCTCCCAAGGTCCACGCGGTGCCGGTGACGGTCTCGCCCTGCTGCGTCGTGTAGAAGGAGCGGCCGTTTCCGGCGCACTCGACGAAGGCGGTACGGGTGACGGCCGGCAGGGCTCGCAGATCGTCGTACCCGAATTCCACCGGCCGGTCCTCGCCGGGGCTGCCGCGCAGACCGCTCCCCCCACAGCCGCAGCCGCCAGTCGTCGGCTTCCAGGACGGGGGTGGCGGTGTGGTTGCGCACGAAGAACAGCTCGTTGGGGGTGTGGTGGCCGGTTCCGCGCAACGCCTCCCAGCGGGTCTCGGCGTTGGTGCCGCGCTCGATGAACCACTCGGGCGGCAGCGGCTTGACGATTCCGGCGGCGGCGCGGGCGGGCTGCCGGCCGCCGAGCGCGGTCCCGGCGGCGGTGGCGGCGAGCAGAGTGAGCAGCCGGCGGCGGGTGACGCCGTCGGCCCTGGCCTCACCGGCCAGCCACTGGCGCAGCCTTCGGCGGTCGTAGTCGGTTTCGTGGTGGTGGTCGACGGGGGTGCGTGCAGGCATGGCAGGTCCTCGTCAGGAGAGGGCGGGAACAGTGCGAGGGGGGCGCGTGCACAACGTGCTTGCCCAGCGGGCCTGTTGCTGGAGACGCGGGAAAGCCCGTGATCAGCCGCTCGTCCGACACAGCGCGGCAGCGACCCGGACGAGGTCCACGGCGCGGCGGCGAGTCAGAGGCTCCGGCGACGGCATGCCGGGATGCAAGCACGTGGGGCGGAGGGTGTCAACGGAGCGTTCGCGTCGGCACGGCACGGCACCGCACTGGGCGAACACACCGTACTTGCAGAGGAGTTGGTACCTGATGTCGCGCGGCACCGCGACTGTCTTGCCTTTGACGCGCACGTCAGGGGTTAGCGTCTGCGCGCCCGCAGCCGGACCGGTCCGGCTGTCACGGCCCGCGCTCACCCTCGATCCCGTTCAGGAGACCCGACCATGGCCACTGTCCTGCCCTCCACGACCCGCGAAATCCTGCTGGCCGCCGCACCCGGCGGACTGCCCGGGCCCGAGCACTTCACGGTCGCGCAGAAGCCGGTCCCCGGTCCCGGTCCCGGGCAAGTCGTCGTCCGGAACCGGTACTTCCTCGTGTTCCCCGGGCTGCGCACCCTGATCGGCGCCCAGGCCGACGGCGTACCGCTGCCCCGCATCCACGCCGGCGACACGCTGTTCGGTCCCGCGGTCGGTGAGGTCGTCGCGGCCGCGCCGGGCGGGCCGTTGCGCCCCGGGGACGTGGTCACGCATCTGCTCGGGTGGCGCGAACTCGCGCTGGTGGCGGCGTCCGACTGCATTCCGCCGGGCGATGTCCTGCCCGACCCGGTGGCCCACCTGTCGTCCGGGCCGGCTGCCTACGGAGCACTGACCCGGCTCGCTCAGGTCCGGTCCGGAGACACCGTGTTCGTCACGGGCGCGGCGGGAGCCGTGGGAACGCTGGCGGGCCCCGTCGCACGTCTGCTGGGCGCCGCGAGGGTCATCGGGAGCACCCGCTCACCGGACAAGGCCGAGCGGCTGCGGGCCGAACTGGGCTACGACGCGGTCGTGGTGCCGGGCCCCCGCGCGATCGACGAGCAACTGGCCGCGGCGGCGCCGGACGGGATCGACGTGCTGCTGGACACCGTGGGCGGTGAGCAGCTGACCGCGGCCGTGCGCGCCGCGCGCCGAGGTGCCCGCTTCGCACTGGTGGGCGCGCTGTCAGGACAGTTGTCGCCGCGCCGGGACGGTGGCAGCGCCCCCGCGGAGATCGACACCTTCCGGCTCGTCAACCAGGGCATCTCGCTGCACGGCTACAGCGGACAGGATCATCCCGACGTGACGCGGGAATGGACCGAACGCTTCGGGGGCTGGCTGCGCTCCGGCGAGATCACCTTCCCGCATGTACGGATGTCGGGCATGGACCAGGCCCCTCGGGCGTTGCAGGAACTGTTCGAGGGGCGGTACTTCGGGACTGTCGTCGTGGAGTTGCCGCCACGGTGATGCGTCGTCGCGCACGGTCGCGGCGACGGAGGCTGAGGCGCGAGGTCGGACATGCGGATCGGGGAAGCGGCGGCAGCGGCGGCAGCGGCGGCAGCGGCGGGGACGACTCCGCGGGCCCTGCGGTTCTACGAGGAACGGGGCCTGCTGCCACCACCGCGGCGCACGGCCACCGGGCAACGTGAGTACGGGCCGGACGAGGTGGCCAGAGTCCGTGTCATCCGTGAGCTGCTGGCGCTCGGGCTCACCGTCGGGGACCTGCGCAGTATCGCCGACCGGATCGGGCTGCTGGTCGAGAATCCCCAACGGCGGTGCGGGCGCCCCGACTCCGACGTCCCCGGCTCCGGGGTGGTCGACCGCAGACTCGCGGCCCTCGACGCCGAGATCGACCGCCTGAGCCGTCTGCGCGTCCGCCTGGCACTGCACACGTACGGACAGCGGTGACGAGACGTCTTCGGCAAGCAGGACCGGCCCCGCTCAGAACATCCAGGCCGAGCCGTCGAGGAAACGCGCCTGCAGAGCAGGGAAATCCCCGGGCCTTCACCTGGGGCACCCCGTTGCGTCGGGGGTTGCCGTCCGTCCGGCCGGCCACCAGCCAGCCAGCCAGCCAGCCAGGGCTTGATCACCGGAACTCGTAGCTCGCGCTCACCGTAGATCGACAATTCTCTCGACATCAAGAGTTCCCTCTGGCGGGATGGCCTGGGCCGGCGCGGCGGTTGCACGAAGAACACCATGTGCAGCAAGAGGGAGCAGACATGACCGTCCAAGACGTCGAGCGGGTGAGCTTCGTCCAGGAGTGGGAGGAGTGGCACCGGCAGAAGGAGGCAGTGCTGGCCGGCCCGCACGGATTCCTCGCGATCACCAGCCTGCACTGGCTCAGCGACGAGCCCACCCGGTTCGAGGACGCGCCCGGCGCATGGTCGGGCACCACCGACGGGGTCGTGGTCCAGCTCGACGAGGGCGAGGAGATCACCGTCGACGAGCAAGTGGTGCACGGCCGCCACGACTTCGGGGTCCTGCCCGAACGCGGCAGTGTGTACGTCCGCTGGGGCGACGCGATGATCGAGGTCGCCAAGCGCGGCGGGCACGACATCGTGCGGCCCCGCCACCCCGGCAACCCGCTGCGTACGGCCTTCACCGGCACGCCGGCCTACGAGCCCGCCCCGCGCTGGGTCCTCTCCGGCCGCTTCCTGCCCTTCGACTCCCCGCGCCCGGTGACCGTCGGTGCCGCCGTCGAGGGTCTGGAGCATGTCTACGACTCCCCCGGCCAGGTCGCGTTCGAACTGGACGGCACACCGCACCGGCTCACCGCCTTCAACGGCCGGACGCCCGGCGCCCTGATGGTGCTGTTCACCGACCAGACCTCCGGCGTGACCACGTACGCGGCGAACCGCTCCCTCCAGATCCCCGCCCCCGACGCCGAGGGCGGGGTGACGATCGACTTCAACCGCGCCGCCAACCTGCCCTGCGCCTACACGGACCTGGCCACCTGCCCGCTGCCGCCGGCCGAGAACCGGCTGGCGGTCGCGATCGAGACGGGCGAGAGGATCCCGCTGGAGCGCGGAGGACGGCCCTGACGGGACACGCGTTTCCTGACTCCCGTCGCCGTCGCCGTCGCCGTCGTCCGCGGTCGGCGGCGGGGGCGGGATGCCGCCTCCGGCGCTCCCGTCATGGGCGCGCCTGCTGCGTGAGCGCCTTGGTGAAGTGGGTGACGGGGCGCTCCACCCGTGCGCCGTCGAGGGTGATGTCGACCGCCTCGTTGTAGAAGGCGAGGAGCCCCTGGACGGCGCCGACCGCGGGCAGCGGGGCCGGGTAGCTCCAGACGAGGTTGGGCGGGACGTCGCCCTCGCCGCGCCACGACCAGTACTCGGCGGAGCCCTTGTACGGGCAGCCGGTGTGATGGTCGGTGGGGGTGAGCAGGTCGAGGCGGACGTCCTCGCGCGGGATGTAGTAGCGGGTGGGCAGGCCGGTCTCGAAGAGCAGGACCGGCCGGTGGGTGTCCGCGACGGCCGTGCCGTCGATCTCGACCACGAGGTGCCGGCTGCTGGGGATGGCGTCCACCCGCTTGTGCGGGTCACGGGGGTGGATGAAGATCTCTTCCTCTTCCTCGTACCAGTGGTCCAGGCCCCGCCCGACACGCCGGAACCACTCGAAGGCGATGTGGCCGGCCAGGTCGGCGGCCGGGAAGGTCCAGGCGGCGTTCTCCAGCAGCTCGCCGTCGACTTCGACGTCGTAGAAGATCCGCGAGCCGGAATGCGTGCCGGTCGGTGGGTTCTTCGCGGGGCGGAGGAGTTCCTCGCGCACCTCCGCACGCGGGAACGCGTACAGCGGTACGGGAACACCCGGCTCCCAGATGAGGACGGGGTGGCGGCTGTCGACGACCGTGACGTCACCCTTGCGGCCGCGCACCCAGCGCTCGCTCGGCTCCCACAGCAGGCCCTCGGGGGTGGTCCGCACGGCTTGCGCGGTGGGGAATGCGGTCATGAGCGACTCTCCTTCGGTTTGCTCACGCGGTGACTTCGGCGACGTAGGGGCGGTTCTCCCGCCAGGCCGCGAGCTGCTCGGGGCGGCCGAAGACCTTCAGGTGCTCCTCGGCGTTGCCACTGGCACGCTCCCACACCGAGACGGGTTCGACGTCGGAGCCGTCCGGGGCGCAGCCGCCCTTCCGTCCACTTGGTCGGGAGGGCGAACCGATGGAAAGCCGGCCCTGCGGCCGCTGGTCACTCTCGTGAACGGTCCGGCTTCGCCGGCAGAGCGGGGCTACCGTTGAAGACGTGGAAATGCTGCATTTGCGCTATTTTGTCGCGGTCGCTGAGGAGCTGAACTTCTCGGCTGCGGCCCGGCGGCTCCACATGGCGACGTCACCTCTGAGTCAGCGCATCAGGGACCTGGAGCGCGAACTCGGGCAGCAGCTGTTCGACCGCGACACGCGCAGTGTCACGCTCACCCCGGTCGGCTCGGCGCTCCTTCCGATCGCGCGCGACGTGCTCGACCAGTTCGGCTCGATCCCGTGGCGGCTGCGTGAGGCGACACAGGAGCAGCGCGACACCGTGCTCATCGGCGTGCCCCCGGGACTGCACCCCGAACTCCGGTCGCGGGTCGGCACACTTGCCGAACGCGTCCGGGAGCAGTTCGAGCTCCAGCGCTGGCCCGGCAGCACTCAGGCCCTGGTGGCCGGCGTCCGCGAAGGAAAACTCGCGCTCGCGCTGGCCCGGCTGCCGTTCAGCGACCCGGCTCTGGAGCAGGTGAGTGCGATGTCGGAGCGCATGGGGGCGGCGGTGCCGGCCGACCGGTTCGCCGGGCGGGACTCCGTCGCCCTCGCCGATCTGGCGGACCTTGCGTATGTCGCCCCGCCCAAGGAGGTGCGGGTCGCGTATTTCGACGTCCTCGATCGCGCGCTGGCAGAGGGCGGTGTCCGGCATCGGCTGTGTCTCACCGACACCGGTTACAACGGGGTTTCCGAAGTGATTTCCAGCGGCATGGCGTTCTGCATTTCCATTCTTTCCCCGGAAAATCCGATACACGGATATCAGCTGGAGAACGTGACGGTACTGCCGTTCACGGACTTCTATCCCCGGCTGGAAACTGCCCTCGTGTGGCGCCGCGACCGCGCCGACGGCGATCTCAAGGACCTTGTCGCCGCCGCGCGCGAGGTTTTCGATGGGCCCGTGATCATAGATTGAGTCCTCGGAACTCGGAAAGCGCCACCGGAGACGTTTCGGTCAGCGGTGTGACCGCTGCGGTCACACCGCTGTTTCCTTTTTGATAATTCCGCCTCCTGCTGCCCTTCATTTAGCGTTGCGTGTCAGAAGCAATAGAACGCGACGCTGAAGGAGGAGAGAATGACGGAATCCTTCGTCGCCGGGCCGCTCGAAGCGGTGCGGGTGATCGACCTGTCGACCGTGGTGATGGGGCCGTACGCGGCCCAGATCCTCGGCGACCTCGGTGCCGACGTGATCAAGATCGAGTCGCCCTCCGACACCGTACGGGTGGGCCGGTATCGCGGCACGCCGGGCATGACCGCGCTGAACCTGAACGTCAACCGCAACAAGCGCAGTGTCACCCTCGATCTCAAGGACCCACGGCAGCACGAGCAGGCCCTGAAGCTGATCGACACGGCGGACGTGCTGATCACCAACATGCGGCCGGCCGCGCTGCACCGGCTGGGCCTGACCTACGCGGACGTCGCCGCGCGCAACCCGGGCCTGGTCTACGCCCACGGTCAGGGCTTCCGCAGCGACTCCGACCGGGCCGGAAACGCCGCCTACGACGAGACCGTGCAGGCCGCGTCCGGGCTGGTCGACATCACCCACCGTGCGCTGGGCACGCCGGTGTACCTGCCGACGATCATCGCGGACAAGGTCTCCGCGCTGACCATCGTCTACAGCGTGCTCGCCGCCCTGCTGCACCGCCGCTGCACCGGGCAGGGCCAGCACATCGAGATCCCGATGACCGACACGCTGCTCGCGTTCAACCTGGTCGAGCATCTGGCCGGGCACGAGTTCGAGCCGGCGGTGGGGCCCACGGGCCATCCGAGGTCGATGTCGAAGGAGCACCGGGCGCGGCGCACCAAGGACGGCCTGGCCTGCGTCGTCCCCTACACCCCGCAGAACTTCCGCGACTTCTTCGTCGCCGCCGGGCGACCGGACCTCGCCGCGGACCCCCGGGTCAACGGGCAGGCCGTCGACATGGCCGACCTTGATGCCCTGGCCAGGCTGGTCGACGAGTGTGCGCCGGCGCTGACCACGGCGGAATGGGCGCAGGTGTGCGCCGAGCACAGCATCCCGATGGCTTCCGTGCTGGAGCTGGAGCACGCCCACGAGGACCCCTACGTCCGCGACGGCCATCTGCTGGAGACGGTCGTCCACCCGACCGAGGGGCCGGTGCGCACGATCGGGATCCCGGTGCGGTTCTCCGCCACGCCCGGTTCGATCCGCCGTCTGGCCCCGGTACCGGGCCAGGACACCGCCGACGTCCTCGCCGAGCTGTCCGACCGCTGAAC
Source organism: Streptomyces sp. RLA012 (assembly GCF_056270325.1). Taxonomy (NCBI): domain Bacteria; kingdom Bacillati; phylum Actinomycetota; class Actinomycetes; order Kitasatosporales; family Streptomycetaceae; genus Streptomyces; species Streptomyces sp. RLA012. The sequence continues at coordinate 86,792 of NZ_JBWDPA010000003.1, forward strand.
CCCCACTCCCCCGTACCACGGAGAGAAGCAACCCATGAGCACCACCGACGTGCGCACCCACCGGGCGGGCACCACCCTGCTGATCACGATCGATCGCCCGCAGGCACGCAACTCCGTCAACGCCGAGGGCGCCGCACTCCTGGCCGAGGCACTGGACGAACTGGAGACCGACCCGGGGCTTCGGGCCGGAGTGCTGAGCGGCGCCGGCAACACCTTCAGCGCCGGGATCCTCACCGACCTGACCCTCGCCCCCGTCGAGCCGGTCTTCGACCACCTGAAGGGAGACGCGCAGTGACGCACCCATTCCGTACCGCCGCCGTGATCGGCGCGGGCACCATCGGACTGTCCTGGACGGCGCTGTTCGCCGCACACGGCCTCACCGTCCATGTCAGCGATCCCCGCCCCGACCTGCCGGAGGCGGTCGCCGAGGCCCTTGCCGCGTTCGGTCCGCACCTGGCCGCACAGGGCCTGGACACCGACGGCCTCGCCGACCGCGTCCATCTCGCGGCAGGCATCACCGAAGCAGTCCGGGACGCGGACGTCGTCCAGGAGAACGGGCCCGAGCGCGTCGAGTTCAAGCAGGAGCTGTTCGCCCGGCTGGTCCGGGAGGCTCCCGGCCACGCGCTGCTGCTGAGCTCGTCGTCGGCGATCCCGGCGACCGCCTTCACCACGGAGCTCCAAGACGCGGGCCGTGTCCTCATCGGGCACCCCTTCAACCCGCCCCACCTGCTGCCGCTCGTCGAGGTCGTGCCCGGCGAACGCACCACCGAGGAAGCCGTGCAGGCGGCCGTCGACTTCTACACCGCCGTCGGCCGCACGCCCGTCGTCGAACGCCAGGAGATCCCCGGGTTCGTGGGCAACCGGCTCCAGAACGCGCTCAGCCGCCAGGCCGTCCGCCTCGTCCAGCAGGGCGTGGTGAGCCCCGAGGACCTGGACACCGTCGTGACCCACTCGCTCGGCATCCGCTGGGCGACGGTCGGTCCGTTCCTGGGCGCGCACCTGGGCGGCGGCCCCGGCGGCTACCGCCACATCACCGCACACATCGGATCGTCCCTGCAGCAGATGGACCTCGGGCAGCCCTCGCAGGACCCCGAGGACCAGGAGCGGGTCGTCCAAGCGGTGGAGAAGGCATACGCCGCCACGCCGTACGCCGACCTCGCCGAAGCCCGCGACCGCCGGCAACTCGCCGTCCTGTCCGCCCTCGAAGACATCCGCCGCAACCAGCACCACAAGGAGAACTGAGATGACCACCACCGCCACCGCCCCCGTCCCCACCACCCCCGTCCCCACCCCCGCCGCGCCGCTGGACGACCTGCCGGCCGCCGACTTCTACCGCTACCAGACGCTGCTCTCGGACGACGAGCGCAAGATCCTCCTCAAGGCCCGCGCCTTCCTGCGCGAGGAGGTCAAGCCGCTCGTCAACGAGTACTGGGGCAAGGCCGAGTTCCCCGTCGAGCTGATCGACAAGTTCCGCGGCAGCGGGCTGGCCGCCCTGGCCTACGAGGGCTACGGCGAGCATCAGGCGGCCGCCAGTCATCTGCTCGGTGGCATGCTCGCCACGGAGCTGGGCCGCGTCGACGCCTCGGTCGCCACGTTCTTCGGCGTCCACAACGGGCTCGGTTTCTACTCCATCTACTACGGCGGCGACCAGGAGCAGCACGACAGGTGGCTGCCCGCCATGGCCACGATGGAGAAGATCGGCGCGTTCGCGCTGACCGAACCGCTCGGCGGCTCCGACGTATCGGGCGGCATGCGCACCACCGCCAGGCGCGAGGGCGACACCTGGGTCATCAACGGCGCCAAGAAGTGGATCGGCAACGCCACCTTCGCCGACTACGTCGTGGTCTTCGCGCGGGACGTCGACGACAACAAGGTCAAGGGCTTCGTCGTCGAGAAGGGCACCCCCGGCTTCAAGCCGGTGAAGATCGAGGGCAAGATCGCGCTGCGGATCGTGCAGAACGCCGAGATCACCCTGACCGACGTCCGCGTGCCGGAGGCGAACCGGCTGCAGAACATCAAGGGCTTCCGGGACGTCGCCGAGATCCTGCGCCAGACGCGCAGCGGGGTCGCCTGGCAGTCCCTGGGCGTCATGATCGGCGCCTATGAACTCGCGCTGGACTACGCCAAGCAGCGCGTGGCCTTCGGCCGTCCGATCGCCAAGTTCCAGATGGTGCAGGATCTGCTGGTGAAGAGCCTGGGCAACATCACCGCCTCGTGGGGCATGCTGGTGCAGCTCGCCCGGCTGCAGGACCAGGGCATCTTCCGTGACGAGCACTCCGCGCTGGCCAAGGAGTTCGTCGCGGCGCGGATGCGGGAGGTCGTCGCCTGGAGCCGCGAGATCTTCGGCGGCAACGGCATCCTCCTCGAGTACGACGTCGCCCGGTTCTTCTCCGACGCCGAGGCCCTGTACTCCTACGAGGGCACGCACCAGATGCAGACCCTCATCGTCGGCAAGTCCATCACCGGCCACAGCGCCTTCGTGGGGTGAATACGATGACCATCGAATCCGTCTTCACCGGCCTGAAGGTCCTCGACGCGTCGACCTACATCGCGGGACCGGCCGCGGCCACCGTGCTCTCCGACTTCGGAGCGGACGTCATCAAGATCGAGCCGCCGGGGCAGGGCGACCCCCAGCGGCGGCTGAGCTCCGTGCCGCCCAGCCCCCGGGCACAGGCCAACTACAGCTGGCACCTCGCCAACCGCAACAAGCGCGGCATGGTGATCGACCTGAAGTCCCCGGCGACCACCGGGATCCTCAAGCGCCTCGTCGAGTGGGCCGACGTGGTGATCACCAACTTCCCGCACGGTACGCGCGAGAAGCTGCACCTCGACTACGAGCAGGTCGCGGGCTGGAACCCGCGGGTCGTCTACGCCGACATCACCGGCTTCGGGGATACCGGCCCCGACGCCGGGCAGCCGGGCTTCGACCTGACCGCCCACTGGTCGCGCAGCGGGCTGCTGGCCTCCACCCGGGACGCGGGAGCCCCGCCGACCGTGCCGGTCTGGGGCAGCGGCGACTACACGTCGGCGATCGCCATCTACGCGGCGATCGCAACGGCCCTGTACCGCCGTGAGCGGACGGGACAGGGGGCCAGTGTCGGGACGTCGCTGCTCGCCACGGGCGTCTGGGCCACGGGCACGCTCGTGGCCGGCGCGCTCGCCGACGGCACACCGTTCGAGCTGCACGACCGCAACACGCCCGTGAACGCGCTGACCAACCCCTACCGGACCGCGGACGGCCAGTGGTTCATGCTGGCAACCTCATCCGTGCACTGGCCCAGACTGACGCGGGCCGTCGGACACCCCGAGCTGCTGGAGGATCCCCGTTTCGCGGACATCGACGCCTTGGTCAAGAACGCCGCCGCGGTGAGCGAGCTGCTCGACACCGAGTTCCGCTCACGGCCCTTCGCCCACTGGAAGGACGCCCTGGACCGGGAACGCATCACCTACAGCCTCATTCAGACACCGGAGGAGGCCGCGCGGGACCCTCAGCTGCGCGCGAACGACATCGTCGTACCGCTGGAAGGGGTCCCCGGGCTGAAGGAAACCGTCAACAGCCCGGTCAACCTGCGAGGCGTACCGAAGGTGCCCGCGAAGCGAGCGCCGGAACTGGGCGAGCACACCGGCGAGATCCTCGCCGAGCTGGGATTCGGCCCCGCCGAGATCGCCGAGCTGCGCGCCCGGGGAGCGATACCCGGCGCGCCGGAAGAGGAGGCGGCGTGATGAGCACGGCGGCCGAAGCGCGGGGCGTGGTGCTCCACCAGCGCCAGTGGCGCACCGACTCACCACCGTCGACCGCCCGGCGCGGAAGAACGCTGTCGGCCGACGCCCTGACCGGCCCGCCCGACCCGGGGGCACACGCTTCGGCCGTGCCCCCGCACCAGCCCGATGCCCAACTCGCCGTTCCCTCAACACCGCACAACCCTTCCAGGAGCTCACATGCCTACCCTTGACCGCCACAACAACGTCTTCGTGCTCGATCTCGGGGACGGTGAGAACCGCTTCCACCCCGACTGGATCGCGTCCGTCAACGCCGCCTTGGACGAGGTGGAGAATGCGGAAGGACCGCGGGCCCTGGTAACCGCCGCGACGGGCAAGTTCTACTCCAACGGCCTGGATCTGGAGTGGCTGTCCGCCCACGCCGACCAGCACCAGGACTACACCGCCTCCGTCCACGAGCTCTTCGCTCGCGTGCTGTCGCTACCGATGATCACCGTGGCCGCCCTCCAGGGACACACCTTCGCCGCCGGCGCGATGCTCTCCCTTGCGCACGACTTCCGCGTCATGCGCGCCGACCGAGGCTTCTGGTGTCTGCCCGAGGCCGACATCAACATCCCCTTCACACCCGGCATGTCCGCCCTGATCCAGTCCCGGCTGGCGCCGCAGACCGCACACGAGGCCATGGTCACCGCCCGCCGCTACGGCGGGTCGGATGCCGCGGCCGTCGGCATCGTCGACCGGGCGGTCGCTGAGGACGCCGTGCGCTCCACGGCCGTGGAGATCGCCCAGGCGCTGCTGAGCAAGGCCGGCGACACCCTCGGCACCATCAAGGCGGGCATGTACGGCCCGGTCCTGGCGTCCCTGCGCGACACGGCCGACCCGCACGGCTGACGCCGCCGACGAACGCCGGAGGGCACCGGGCCCCACTGCTGCGGGTGCCCGGCCCACCGGCCGGACCATCTGTGCGCACAGACCGTTGACTCGCACGCGACCGCGGGCGAGCATGCGACCGCGGGCGAGCATGCGACACAAACGGGAGAGATCGACGTTCCCGTTGTTCAGAGCGTCGTACATCGCGCCGTGCCCGCGCCGGTGCTCGGCCACCAGCGTCAGATCCACCGGAGCCCTCACCGGCCCGTCCGCACACAGCAACGCGTCCACCAACTCGAACAGTTCGTCCCCGCGTGCGGTCAGGCAGTCGAATAAGGGAGGGCGCACAGACGGGCGGACCGTACAGCTTGAGGGCCTGCTCCACGGTCTGGACGGCCCGCTCGACGCCGGCGCAGTAGCCGCGCGGCGCGGCCGGCAGCACCCTGCGCCCGGGGCGCGGGGTGGGTGGGGTCATGTGGTCCTCGCCATCGCGGGGTGGGCGAGGTCGCGCAGGACGCCAATCGCGGGCGGCGCGAAAGGGGCGCTGGTGAGGGCTTGTTCGGCCAGCTCCCAGCGGTCCTGGACGAGCTGTTCGACGGCCTGTTGGGCGCCGGTGTCGGTCAGCAGGCGGCGGATGCGTTCCGCGGCGTCCTCGTCGAGTGCCGGGTCGCTGATCAGGACACTCAAGGTGCGCCGGGACGCACGGTTGCCCGGTGCCGTCTCAGTTGATCTGGGAGGACACGTTCGCGGCTCTCAGTCGAGACAGAACTCGTTGCCCTCGATGTCCTGCATGACGATGCACGAGTCGTTGTCGTCATGCAGTAGTCGCACGCGTACTGCGCCGAGCGGGACTAGTCGTGCGCACTCGGCTTCGAGTGTGGCGAGGCGCTCTTCACCCACGAGGCCGGTGCCGACCCGCACGTCAAGGTGCAGCCGGTTCTTGGCGACCTTGCCTTCGGGAACGCGCTGGAAGAACAGTCGCGGGCCCACACCTGATGGATCAATGCATGCGAACCGTGAACCCTGATCCTCAGGCGGCAGCGAGCGATCGAAATCGTTCCAAGTGGCAAACCCCTTCGGTGGCGGCGGTACGACGTACCCCAACACCTCGCACCAGAAACGAGCGACGCGCTCAGGTTCTGCGCAGTCGAAGGTGACTTGGAACTGCTTGATCGATGCCATCGGTCCACCGTAGTGGCGCGCGCTGCTCACCGAGACCCTGGGGTGTCATCGCCGTGCGGGTCGAGGTCTGGCGTGACATGAGTAGCGCCAACGGACCAGATCACCTGAGCCAGGGGCCGATTCGCATGAGACGGGACACGAGCAGCGGACTCTTGTCGCGGTTGATGGCCGCTGTGACTGAGCACTGCAGATGGCCGGTGAGCGGTTCAGTCGGCCAGCGTTGCGCTCAGCGAGGTCGCCAGTGTTGAGCCGGGCCACGTGAGTTGGCACCTGGCCGGGCTTGGTGGCACCGCGCTTGGCCCTCACGTGACGTCATGCCGCATAGTCGGCGGCGTGGAGGAGCACCTGACTGTGGGACGCGTGGCCGACCTGGCTGGCGTGACCGTCCGCACGCTGCATCACTATGACGAGATCGGCCTCGTGCAGCCGTCTGCGCGGACGGCGGCCGGGTACCGGACCTACTCGGCGGGAGACGTGGAGCGGCTGCGGGAGGTGCTGGTTTACCGGCGGCTGGGCTTCACGCTACGGGAGGTCTCCGACCTGGTTGGCGACCCGTCCATCGATGCGGTCGCGCACCTGCGCCGGCTGCGCGGTCTGCTGCTGGAACAGCGCGACCGCGCCGACGCCATGGGGGCCGCCATCGACAGGGAACTGGAGGCACGGGCGATGGGGATGAAGATGACGCCAGAGCAACAGCTGGGAATGGTCGGCGCGCGGCTGTATGACGCCATCGGGGGCGCTTACACCGCGACGCGGCACACGGAGCCGCGGATCGCCGAACAGGTCTGGGACGCGCTGGGCGACGCGCAGACGGTACTGAACGTCGGGGCCGGCACCGGCTCCTACGAGCCACCGGGCCGCGAGGTCACCGCGGTGGAGCCGTCGGCGGTCATGCGAGCGCAGCGTCCAGCGGGCGCGGCGCCGTGCGTGGCCGCCGCCGCGGAGAGCCTGCCGTTCGAGGACCAGTCCTTCGACGCCGCGATGGCCTTCAGCACCGTTCATCACTGGCAGGACCCCATCGCGGGCCTGCGCGAGATGCGGCGCGTGGCCCGGCGCGTGGTGGTGTTCACGTTCGACGCCAGTGAATTCGGATGGCGTCGCCGGTTCTGGCTTACCCGCGACTACCTGCCCGAGGTCGCCGGCCTCGTCGCGGGCTGGTCGCTAGCTAGCTAGCCTCGCTCATCTTGTGGCTTCGCGACACCACAGCATGATCATTTGTCAGACGGCCTAGCGCAGCCCCCCATCCGCTCAGGTGAGAGGGCCCAGTCGGTATGACGCCGACCGGGCCCTCGTAGATCCGGGATGCCGCGACTGCGGAGGCGAGCGGTCAGCCGTGGCCGCTGTCCGCCACGAGAGACTCACCTCGAAGTCACGGGCGTGTCCCCTTGCTCACGGAACGCCAGGCTCCGTCCGCTACCCGAAGGTGCCGTCCCCCTGAGCGACAGCCGTGTAGACCCCGGCTGCGCCGAACCCGACGAGGTCCGCGCGCCCGTCACCGGTGATGTCGGCCACGAGGCGGGGATGCTGAGCGTCCCGCCAGCCCTGGTTGAATCCGAGATCCCCGACGACGAACTGCGAAGTCCCAAAGGTGCCGTTGCCAAGCGCGTTGGCCGTCCAGACCCCGTCGGTGCCGAACCCGACGATGTCGCCGCGTCGGTCTCCGGTGATGTCGGCCATGAAACGCGGATGGCGATCGACCCGCCAACTCTGGGCGAGCCCGAACCCGGAAAGCACGAAATGCGCATTTGTCAGTGCGGACGGGGTCACATCCGCAACGTGTTGGGTGTGGCCATTGGCTACGGCCGAATCAGCGTGTGCGGGTAACAGCATCCCCAGCACCGCACTGCCCGCCGCAACCGCCGCCCCCAGCACTCTCAAAAGACGATGGCTCATTTCCCCCCTGCTGAGCGCCTCCAAGGCGCGTAATCTGGACAACCACCGAATTCTCAGGCGCATCAACGTCCTACCGATGCAGCCGGAATACCGGTGAACAGCGTGGTGCGCCACAAGCCGCCTGTCGCGCCACGTTCCGCTCATGGCGCAGTCGTGTCCGCCGACCGTGTGGAACCGGCACGATCACCAACCACGGCGTTGAAGACCGTCGCTCTCCCGAGCCTGTGGCCGGCATCTCCGTGAAAGAGAGTGCCTGTGGCGCCGTGGCACGGCTTGAGTAGTCGGTACTCAACCTCCCGGCGGTGCCCGCGCCGGTCCGCCGCCTGGTCCGAGCCTGGGCCGATGCGGCAAGCCTGATGCACTTCGACAGCGAGGGCTGCCCGGTCAGCGGCCTCAACGCGGCCTCGCACCGGCGTGAGCTCATCGGCTCGGTGAAGGCCGCGTTCAACCGCTACCGCGGAGTCGCCCCCGCCACTGTCACCGAGCTCAACCTGACCACGGCCGGTACTGGTGGGCTCGCCTATTCATCTGTCGTCGGTTCTTCCCAGGGTCCAGCCCGATGGTGACCGTAGGTGGTCCCCGGCGGCGTACCGGCTCCAGGTTCCTCCGGCTTGGGCGGCCAGTTTGGCGGTGGTGACCTGGTGGTGGCCGAGGGCATCGACGACGACAGGGGCGGGCATCTCCAGGACGTGCTCGCGGATCGCGGAGACACGGCTGGCGGTGGTAGGGACGCCGAGGTCGTTGACCAGAGCCGAGAGGGCGTCGGGGTGCATCGGTTGCCCGGCCCGGCGTCCGGGGAACAGCCGGCGCGAGGCGGGGTTCGTCGCGGTGCTCATGTTGTCCCGGTTGGGGATCCAGCTGAGTAGGAGATCGGCGACCGGGTCGGGGACAGGGGATGGTGGTTCGCCGAGTCGTAGGAGGACCTGGCCGTCGTCGTGGATCACGTCGTCGATGGTGAGGCGGACGACGCGGCTGAGCGGTTGCCCGTAGAGCAGGACGATGGCGGCCGCGACCCGGGGCCGCAGTGGCAGGTCGTGATCGGTCAGGACGCGGCCGAGCAGGTCGACGCGCTCGTGCTGCGGGAGTGGCGAAGATCGTTGCGAGCCGCGTCCTGATACAGGGACTTGATGGTGACACCGCGGGCGTTGGCGTTGGCGTTGGCGTTTCCCTCGCGGCCCGCGGCGAGGTCCTCGGAGCGCTGGCTGGCGCCCGGGTGAACGCCGACGCACTCGGTGGTGACATTGCGCATGAGTACATCCAGGCGGGTCTGGATGGCGTCCATGCCGATCAGGCGCTCGCCGTGGCCGGGGCGGGTGTCGGCACGTTCGGCGATCAAGCGGGTCACGGCGGCGCGGGAGACGGCAAGCTGGGCCTGCCGCGCGGCGATGTCCGCTTCCTGGCGGGCGAGCATGCCGGCCAGGCCCACCTCGGGGGTGACCGCCCGCACCTGGCCGGGGTACTCGCTGGAGGCGCGGACCAGCATCAGCTGGGCGAGTTCGTCCAGGCAGTCGTGGACCTGACCAGGGGTGAGGCTGGTAGCGGTGGCGAGTTGGTCGATGCCGTGGCGGGGGTGGTCGAGCATGGCCTGGTAGACAGCCCCTGCCATGGCGGTCAATCCCAGCGCTTCCAGCATGTGCCTGTCCCTCAGAAGTAGTGCCGGCATCCTGGCTGCCCACGTCCGCAACTGATTCGCCTGAAATATATCCTTCAACTCCTTGATGAAGCAGGCAAATTGAGGCGAAGAAGCTCCCGCGAAAGCCCCGGATGGTGACGACGTCACCCGTCTCGCCGGCCGAATCCCGATCGCCGTGCCCGACCGCTTACGGAAGCTCTCCCGAAGAGGCATGGATCAACAGCCGATCATCCGCGCCTACCGGCCCACCGGCCGTGCTGGCGTTGCGAACATGTGCGTGAGCACTGCGGACGCAGGACGGGACTCGCGTGCCCTGTACCCCGACGAGGAGTTGATGCGGGCCGTCTTCGCCGAGCCCTACTGCCGTCTTGAGCCCGAACCGGCCTTCGTCCTGGACGACGGCACCGGCCGGGCTGTCGGCTACGTCGTCGGCACTGCGAACACCGGAGAGTTCGAGGGTTCGGTCGGCGATGTGGGCGAGACTGCCGGTGACGGCCTGTACCGCGGCGAGCCGGCCTTCCTCGAACTGTTCGCCGCGACCAGGTGCTGCGCCTCGTCGGCGCTCACTCCCACGGAGGTCAAGGAGAGTTGGGCGATGGTGTGGGCCGCCTCCCCCCAGTGGGGCGTACTGGAGGCCGCGATGAGGACGTTCGTCACCCCTGGGCATGACGCGACGGCCAGGACGCACGCCTGTGCTGGGGTCAGGCCCGGCCGGATCAGGTCGGCGAGCTCCTGGTCGACCGGGCCAGGCAGTTCGCCGCCGTGCAGCCGTGCCGAGGCCATCACCCGCAAACCCCGCGTCGGCAGCGGCCGGGAGGGCCCCCGGCCGTCCAGTGCCTGCGCGATCGGCGTCGTCATCACCGGGCTGACCGGTCTCACGAACGAGAGTTCCCGCACGGCGGCCGAGCGTCGGAAATTCGGCGCCCGGTATCGCGACGCCTCGTACGGGCGGCTGCGTGCCCATGGCCGCACGGGCCCGCAACTGTCACGATGCTCTGACCGCGCAAGTGCACTATTCGGTGGGGGTGTTGGGTGCAGTCGCTGACGGCTGAGGATCCGCGGCGGGTGGGTGCGTACCGGCTGCTGTACCGCCTTGGTGAGGGCGGCATGGGGCGGGTGTACCTCGGCCGGGCGCCGGGCGGTCAGACGGTGGCGGTCAAGATGGTGCACGCGGGGATGGCCAGTGCGCCGGGCTTCCGGGAACGGTTCGCGCGGGAGGTCCGTGTGTCACGGGAGGTCTCCGGGCCGGGAACGGTGCCGGTGCTGGCCGCCGATGCAAAAGCTCCGATTCCGTGGCTGGCCTCCGCCTATGTTCCAGGTCCGTCCCTTGCCGATGCCGTCCACGACCACGGACCGCTGCCCGAGCCGTCTCTCTGGCGGTTGCTCGCCGGGCTGGCCCGGGCCCTGAGCACAGTGCATGGGTACGGTGTGGTGCACCGCGATCTCAAGCCGACGAACGTTCTGTTGTCCTCGGACGGGCCGCTGCTGATCGATTTCGGGATCGCCCGGGCGGCCGACGACACAGCCTTCACCGCAACAGGCTCCGTGGTGGGTTCCGCCGGCTACATGTCACCGGAACAGGCCCACGGGGAGCAGGTGGGCCCCGCGAGTGACATCTTCTCGCTCGGGGCGGTGCTGACCTTTGCGGCCTTGGGAAGCGGCCCGTTCGGGAACGGCTCGCCACCGGAGCTGCTGTACAGGGCCGTCCACGACGAGCCGAACCTGAACGGCATACCGGAGGAATACGCCGCATTGGTGGGCGGCTGTCTGGCCAAGAGGCCGGCGGACCGTCCCTCCCCGGAAGACCTGCTGGCCCGGGCAGAAGAACACCGTACGGAGGAGCCCTGGCTGCCCGGCCCTGTTGTCCTGGCGATCGCCCGGAAAGCAGAGCAGCTCCTCGGCGTCGAGGCCGAGGACAACGCCGCAAAGGCGAAGACAGGCGGCGGGCCACCGCCTCGTACAGCAGTGATCACCGAAGCCGCCCCCGGTTCGCGGCCCTGGGCTCCGCCGTCGTCCACCCAGCTCCCGTCCGTCCCGCCCCCATCAGGACGGAGCGCGTATCCGTCGGGCGCCACCACACCGCGCTCGTACACGTCTCCCGCCTACCGGCCACCCGCACAGCCCCACCCGGCAGGACCGACGGCCGTGCCGGTTCATCCCGGGCCGCGGCAACAGGTGTGGGTGAACCCGTGGGTGCGGCGCGGACCGCTGAGCCACCCGCTGCTGAGCCTGTTCGGACTGGCGCCCGCGACCGTTCTGCTGGTGGCCGGGTCCAGCCTGAAGGCGATCGCCCGTGATCACCCGAGTAGTTCGCTGGACGCGGGGGGCTGGAAGGACCTGGCCGAGTGGGCGATGACGGACGACGGATGGCGGCTGCCGTCGACACTGATCCTCATCGTCATGCTGATCGTGCTGCAGTACTTCCGCGCCCGGCTCGAGCAGTATCCGATGGCCGTCACCCGGACCTGGACCGTGGCCATCGGGTGTTTCTGGCTCCTGTCGGCAGGGGCAGTGGTCGCGAACTTCCTCTGGCTCATAGGGACGGCCGCGGGTGCCGAGCAGGACGCGGGAGACGGCAGGCTCCTCCTCGTCAGGGGGCTCATGACCGCAGTCCTGCTGCTGGACGGCCTCGTGGTGGTACCGGTCTCGGTGGCGGCCCTCATCCGGGTACTCCGCGGCGCAGCCGGCGACGTGGCGCGTCCCGCCCATCCCTGATCTGCCTGCCGGCTGCCGGCCCATGCGCAGATCCTCGTGGTCCAAGCGGCTGCCGAAGGCACTGTACGGCTGGTCGGCCCGGTCGTGAGGGTGAAGCCCCTTCGCTTCCCGTTCGGCCACACCCGGGTCGCGCTCGCCACGGTTGCTCGGAAACAGGGACCGGCAGAGTCCGCACAGTGACGAGGTCAGGAGCGCTCTCACGCGCGGGCTTGGTCCAGGGCCATGGGCGCTGCAAGTACTCCGGCGGGCCTGCTGGATGCGGCAACCTCGGCCGAAGGGCGGCGTCCGGCACCTCGGACGGCAGGCCCGGTGTCACCGCCGGGTGCTGTGTGACCGGCGGCGAACCTTCAGCAGCATGTCGAGGGTGCGGTGAGCGGCTGCCCGGCGATCTGGGCGGGACCAAACGGCCGGAAGGACGATCCCGGCGTTGCTCTTGCCGAGAACCTCATCCGCCCAGTTCCGGCGGCATGTTGGTACTCGTGGAGGATGCCGCCGGGTCGTTGGCGTCGTCGTATGTCGAGGTGGGTGATCTGCTCCAGATTTCTGCTCCAGATTGGTGATCGGCATCGGCAAAGGGGGCAGCGGGCGGGCGTTGACGATGTCTTGACGGAGCCGGTGGGAGTTGGAGAAGTCCTCGAACTGGCGCAGCGCGTGGAGCAGGTGTCGCCGGTTCCGGATCAGGGTGCGGCCCAGTAGCTCGCGCCCGCAGGTCTGCACCCACCGTTCCGCGATCGAGTTCATGCGACCCTGCGCTGCGTCCGGGCGGTCAGAAGACCTGGGCGAAGCAGCCCAGGACGACGGCCACCGAGAGCACCGCCAGCGACACTGCCATGAGGGGTTCGGGTACGCGCATCGCAATCCTCCCTTGCGGGCCAACGGCTCACAGGCAATAACGGACGAGCCACTCATCGGCGTTGTACGTAGTCTTCGCCGGGTCCGGCACCGTGGCCGCCCGTTCCTCCACCATCTCCTCAAGGCGGATTCGCTCCGGCAGCTTGCCGAACCGGGCGCGGCGCGCCGTTTCGGCGGGGTCGGGGGTCTTCTGCGCTGGTTGCATCGACATCGTCTCCTCATCAGGTTGATGACAAGCCGGGCGGCGTTCGGGCCGATACGGCCAATGAGAGCCGAGGACGCCACGGAAATCGCCCCGCCCAGGAGCGGCGCTCCGCGGCTGTCTGCCCCGGCCCGGAGCGGCTCCGGTTCAGCCCAGGTAGAAGTCTTTGCGGGCGGCCACGAATGCCTCGATCGTCTGAGCAGGTACGCCCGTGACGCGTTCGACGTCGTGGGACGCGCGGTCGTAGCGGTTCTCTCGGTGGAGCCGGGCCATGGTGGCGATGTGCTCCTCGACGTGCGGCGGCAGGCCCGCCTTCGCGAGCACCTCGGAGCGCCACCGGTCCAGCGGTACGTCCGTGTAGGACACCGGACGCCCCAGCGCCCGCGAGAACTCCTCGGCCATCTCCGTCATGTCGACGGTGCGGGGCCCGGTCAGCTCGTAGACGTTCCCGACATGCGGCGCCGGGTCGCGCAGCACGGTGGCGACCACCCGGGCGACGTCGTCCACGGCGACCGGCGACGTACGCCCGCTGCCGAACGGCAGGGCGATGGTGCCGTTCTCCCGGATCGACCGCGCCGCCAGCGTGGTGAACAGCGGATTGTCCAGGAACGACGTCGGCCGGATGTGTACGACCGGCAGGCCGGACCAGTTCAGGACCTGCTCCGCCAGCCAGTGCAGCCGCTGCTGGTGCGACTCCCCGGTACTGGTGGCGGTCATCTGCGACACCGTCATCTGCGACATCCCGACCAGGCCGTCCAGCCCCCCGTACTCGCGCGCCACGGTGGCCACCACGGTCGCCGCCAGCAGATGGTCCGGCGACACGGGCATCGCGAAGTACATCCGCCCGACACCCTCCAGCGCGGCCGCGACACTCTCGGGCCGGGTCAGATCACCGACGACCACCTCCGCACCGAGCGCACGCAGCCCGGCCGCACGGTCGTCGTCACGGCGGACCATCGCACGCACCGGCACGCCCCGCGCGCGCAGCTGCTCCAGGACCGTGCGGCCCACGCCACCGGCGTTGGCGATGAGGACAAGGTTGCTGGCAACCATCGGTCGATCTCCTTCTGGGTCTGGGGGGTTGGTTGAACTTTGATCACACGATGCGTGTGCGTATGAGGGGTTTGCTGGATGGTGGTGCTGCCCCGCCGGGGCGGCGACATGGGCGAGGCCGGCTGCGTCGGCGAGGCCGCACTGCTGGGCCTGGCGGCTGTCCCGCCCCGCCCGGGGGCCCGATGGGGGCGGGCCGGGTCAGAGCGTCGGCGGAGCCGTCAGCCGGGCGTCGGCCGCGGCAAGGTCACCGCTGATCCACGCCGGGCTTGCGGGCTGCCGCTTCCCCAGGGTGAGCAGCGGCTCTATCTCCTTGCCGTGCCAGACCCTGGGGACCGTGACGGCGAAGACCTCGTCCACGCCGTCAGCTGCGATCAGCGGGGCGACGTGGGCCTCGGTCCCCGTGGCCGGCTGGGCGTCGACCAGGTGGACCGCCGCGTCCATGGCCAGGCGGCAAAACCAGAGCGCTGCCGCTGCCTCCTCGAAACCGAACGCCCAACACGGTGCGGCGGGGTCGGCCTCCTCCAGGGTGGCCGGCAGCGAGGCCGCGCCCGCGGCGAACCAATCGGCGATCTGCTCCCCGTCCGCCGGGGCGAACTGCTCGCGGCACAGCTCCCCGGTCTGCACCACGGCCGCCGCGAAGCGGTACACCTGGCCGAGGTGGGCGCCCAGGTCGTGCAGGCTCCAGCTGCCGCAGGTGGCCACCGGGATGCCCGGGTCGGCGCTGCGCAGCAGCCGCTCGAAGGCCGCCGCCTTCTCACGCAGCACCGCCGGACAGGTGTCGGTGGCGAGCGGCAACGGAACGCGGGACTGATTCACAGCGGCCTCCAGTGGAACGAGTGACGGGTTCGGAGCACAGGTGAGCGCTCGCCTGTGCTCCCGCAAGAAGCGATGCACCGGACGCGGAAGGCGGACCCTCCTGCGGACCGGGCAGGTGCGCCACCACCATTAGGAGCATATGCTCGTATCAGCGGGGCGGCAAGGACGGATCCCGGATCACGCCTGCCGGCCCACCGTCGACCAGCGGTACCGGACATCCCCTCTCGGGGTGTCAGCCGGCCCGGCGAGCTGCGCCGGCTGCTCACGGGGCTTCATCCGTCAGCCGGGAGACCGGCCACCGCTCCGCACGAAACCCCTCCACAAGGCGCTGGAGAGGCCGGCCCCAGATGACGCCCCAGATGACTCTGCCCGAAAACCCTTCCCCGACCGCCGTCCGTCCGGGGGCGGCATCCGCGACACCGGCCATCCGCCGGGAACGCCGGGACTGGTGGCACGCCGGCGGACTCCTGGCCGTGGTCGCGGCACTGCACCTGGTGGCGTTCGGGATCCTGGCCGCGCTCGTGGCTCCGCACCATTACCGGGTCGGCACGGAGGTCTTCGGCCCCGGGCTCGGCGTGACCGCCTACACCCTCGGCATGCGGCATGCCTTCGACGCCGACCACATCGCCGCCATCACTCGGCCCAGGGCGTGAAGCCGGTCTGGAGGACGGCTTCAAGGGCTGCGCGCAGCCCGGACGCCTCGTCGTCTCCGAAGCTCTCCTCGAACCGGGCTTGCACGTCCCGCCACAGCGGCAGCGCCGCCTTCATCCGGGAGACCCCGTCCGGCGTGATCGTGACGATCCGTGCGCGGCGGTCGGCCGCCGACGGCTCGACGGTCACCAGGCCCTCCCGCGCCAGCGGCTTGAGGTTCGAGGCCATCGTCGTCCGGTCCATGGCGATCATGTCAGCGAGGCTGGTGATCGTCGTTTCTCCGTGAGCACTGAGCTTCTGCAGGATGCTGAACTGCGTCGCGCGGAGACCGACCGGGGCCAGGGCCTTGTCGTACGTCGCGCCGAGGTACCGGGCCGCCTTGCGCAGAGCCAGGTTGTTGCACGAATCGGCGAGGTTCGTCGGTGTAGTGGCCATCGTCTCCTCCAGAGCTTCCCCACCCATGATAGGAGCATATGCTCCGACAGTGAAGGACCGGCCCGGGCAGTCCAATGCCTGCCGCTCGTCCGCTTGCCGCCCATCCAATAGGAGCATATGCTCCTATCCACTGTAGGCACACCACGGCCTTCACCAGCCGGCCGGGCGAAAGCCGAACCGGCCGTCAGGACGCGGACAACGACGAGGCTTCGGCCCGGCCTTCTCCAGTGACAGCACAGCAGCCGTGCGGGGTACGGCTGCGATTCAAGAAAAGGAACTGCCCATGTCCATCAAGAGCAAGGTGCTCGCCGCCGCGGCGACAGTGGCCCTGGTCGGCGGCGTCACCACCGCGGAGACGCTCTCCGCGAGCGCGGCAACTCCGCAGTGCGGCCAGCACTGCATTGACATCTACAGCAAAAAGTTCGGCACGGCGGACAACCCCCGCTTCGTCGAGACCGTGTACAAGGGGGTGGCGAAGGTCGGCCGGCCGACGGTCCTGCACCGTGCCAGCAGCTCCAACCCGGCTGAGGACTTCCTCCCCCACGCCGGCAAGGTGTCCGACTTCCACAAGGCCGGCCTGGTCTCCTCCGAGGTGAACCGTCACTACGGCAGCCTGCACGCGGCGCAGATCGAGTACGCGCCCTTCGGCAAGGCCAGCGGCCTGTGCGTGGGCCTGGCCACCACCGCGTACCAGAACGAAGGACTCACCCTGCAGCCGTGCGCCCTTCCGGGCAAGACCGTGTGGATCGTCGACACCACGGATTCGCCCGCGACTGCGGCCGAGAATTACTTCCCGCTGGTCAACGGTTCAACCACGGACTTCGCCCACCCGTTTGCGATGACCTACCCGAGCCGCGCACGCTGGGGCCACGCCCATTCGAACGAGCACCGGTCTGCGCAGATCCGGGTACGCAAGCTGATGGGCAACCCGACGCACGTACCCGACAGCCAGCTCTGGGGTACGAACTTGGGCGTCGTGAAGTAGACCCCTCGTCCAGGCCCGAGTGACCCGGCGGTGGCGGCCGCCACTGCCGGAGGCGGTGTCCCCAACGGACCGCCGGCTGCCGCTTGATGGCAGAACCGATCGAGAACATCACCGGGAGGCGCACTATGCGCAAGATCTATCTCCGCTGCCTCGTCCCGGCCGCCGGCGTGGCCGCCGCAGTCCTCGCCGGCGCCCCGCCGGCATCGGCCGGCACCGGTGGCACGCACGACACGCACCAGCGCACGGAAATCATCCAGCTGGTTGCCAAGCAGACCCAGTCCGAATCCCTCGATCTGGGCAAGAAGGGACACAGCCTCGGTGACGAACTCATCGTTGCCGAAGACCTGTACCGCGACGGCAGGAAGATCGGCGACCACAGCGTGGCATGCACCTACGTGCACACCAGTCCGGACGAACTGCAGTGCCTGGGCACCTTCGCCCTGCCCCAGGGACAGATCACCGGGCAGGCGCTGCTCCACCTGCCCGCCGCCTCCGCGGTCGACATCGCCATCACCGGCGGCACGGGCGCCTACAGTGCAGCCGGAGGCTATGTCCACACCGTCCCCGCCGGTACGACGGAGAGGCACCTCACCTTCCACGTCACCCGTTGACCACCGATCGGAAAACCACCTGGGGCGACGCCGGTGAGGCTGTGCGGGCAGGTGAACGCGTGCCCGACGCGGCGCGGACCTGCCGACGGCGTCTCCTGACGCCTCTCGCACCGGACAGCTTCCTCGCCGTGCCGTCATCGCAGTTGCCTGCACTCAGCCGGCCCGGGATGACGGCGAGCCGGGGTCGGCGCCGGCTGCCGCAGGGTCAGGTTCGTGCGCCCGTAAGCGACCAGCACACGGCCCCCGGCGGGGGGCTCCACGGCCACCCCTACGTACCGATCGTGCACCCAATAGACCGGCGCATCCGCCGCAACCGACGGATATGGGCGTGACCTACACCGCGCCGGGGAGCAGCCGAATACAATTCGAGTAAATATGTTCGCTATTGCGCGCAAAGGATAGGTTATGCCATGGATGGTATTGCCGATATGGGGGGCACCCCGGGATGGGGCCCCGTGCATCCGCCGAGACGCGATGAACCGGTCTTCGAGGAACCCTGGCAGCGCCGGGCATTCGCGCTGGCGCTTCTCTCCAGCCGCATTGCGTGCGGCGGCTACAACCCGGACGCCTTCCGGCACGCGCACGAGCGCCTGGACCGAGCCGCCTACCTGGACGACGGCTACTACGGGCGCTGGCTCAACGGCGCCGAGCTGATGCTCACCGAAAGCGCCACCCTGGCGCCGGGCGCGATCGACGCCCGCGCCCGCAACCTGCGCGGCGAACACGTGGAGGAGCCGCCGATCCCCGCCGCCCGGCCCGACTACGCACCGACCGCCTCACCGGCCGACGCGGGCTCGCTGCGCTCCGTGGACACCGCACCGGCCTTCGCTGTCGGCGAGCGTGTACGGGCCAAGGACATCTCGCCGCCCGGGCACACCCGGCTGCCGGGCTACGTGCGGGGACA
Source organism: Streptomyces sp. RLA012 (assembly GCF_056270325.1). Taxonomy (NCBI): domain Bacteria; kingdom Bacillati; phylum Actinomycetota; class Actinomycetes; order Kitasatosporales; family Streptomycetaceae; genus Streptomyces; species Streptomyces sp. RLA012. The sequence goes on from NZ_JBWDPA010000003.1 coordinate 105,314, forward strand.
TGAAGGCATGGTCGAGGTCATCCAGCCCGCCGCCGTGCTGCCGGACACCAACGCCCACTTCCAGGGCGAGAACCCGCAGCACGTCTACTCGGTGCGATTCGACTCACGCACGCTGTGGGGCGCCGGCGCCGAACCCTTCTCCATCACCGTAGAGCTGTACGAGAGCTACCTGGAGACCACCTCATGACCACCAGCGGACCGGGCGGGCGCCTTCCCGTGGCCCTGCGCACCGAGGCGCTCGAGCAACTGCTCACCGAGCGGGGCCTGATCGACCCGAAGGTGATGAACGGGATCATCACCACCTACGAGACCAACGTGGGCCCGCTCAACGGCGCCAAGGTCGTCGCCAAGGCATGGACCGATCCGGACTACCGGCGACGGCTGCTCCAGGACGGCACCGCCGCCATCAAAGAGCTGGGCTTCTCCGGTGCGCAGGGCGAGCACATCGTCGTCGTGGAGAACACCGCGACCACCCACAACGTCGTGGTGTGCACGCTGTGCTCGTGCTACCCATGGCCGGTGCTCGGCCTGCCGCCGAGCTGGTACAAGGATCCCGCCTACCGTTCGCGCGTGGTCAGGGAGCCGCGCACGGTGCTGTCCGAGATGGGCCTCGACCTCGACGACGACGTGCAGATCACCGTCCACGACTCCACCAGCGAGGTGCGCTGGCTGGTACTGCCCGAACGCCCGGCCGGCACCGAGCACCTGACCGAGGAAGAGCTCGTACCGCTGGTGAGCCGGGACGCGATGGTCGGCGTGGCCAAGGTGACGGCACCATGACCGCGCCGCTGGACATCCAGGGCCCCGCCGCACCACCCCGCTCCAACGGCGAACTGGTCTTCGCCGAGCCCTGGGAGAGCCGCGCCTTCGGCATGGCCGTCAGCCTGTACGAGGCAGGCGCATTCACCTGGCCGCAGTTCCAGGCCGCGCTGATCGCCCGCATCGGAGCCTGGGAGAGCGCACCGGAGCATAACGAGCCCTACAACTACTACGGGCTCTGGCTGGCCGCCCTGGAAGACGTGCTCGTCGGCCTGTGCGCAGTGTCCACCGACGAGGTCACCACACGCACCCAAGCCCTGGCACAACGCCCCCAGGGCCACGACCACCGGGACCACCCCCACAACCACTCACACTGACCCGCAACGCCATTTCAGACCGGGGGAATTGAAGGGACGTACCCGCCTCGCCCTCCGTAGGGCCCGGAGCGTCACACCGACCCGCGGGGCGGGACCGTCCCTGTCCCCTGCCGGGGAGTCCCGCCACCAGGTGGCGGAACTCCGGCGCAGGAACGCGAGTACTCTCCTGCTGCTCCTACTTGGCGTGCCTGCGACGCCGGTGCGCCGGTGGCGACGACCGGGATGCAGCAGGTGATCCCCTGTTCAAGGTGCACGGTCTTCGCGGGTTCGGTGCTGTCCTTGGCCGCGGAGCGGCGCGCGACGATGGCGCGGTCCGGGGTCAAGCAGCCGGACCCGGTCGGGGTGTGCGCGGCCTATGAGCCCTTCACGGCCTCGCCGGAGCGGGGGCGGGAACGGGACTCGCTGTCACGGGCGGAGCGCAGGGGACAACGGGGCCGACAGCCTTCACCGGAGCGGGCAGGGCAGCGGCGCTGCCGGCCTTCGCGGGAGCGGGGCTGACGACCTTCCCCGCAACGGCGCTGCCGGCCTTCCCCGAGACGCAGCGGGCAACGACGATGCCCTTCGCAGCCCCCGTGCCCTTGGCCGGAGCGTGGACGGCAGTGAAGCCGGCGGAGGTGACGGAGGCGGAGCTGGCGGAGGCGGAGGTGACGCCGACCAGGGCCGTGGCCGCGATGGCGGTCAGGATGGTGAAGGGGTGGAACACGACATTGCGTCGCATGGGCTCCTCTTTCCGGAGTGCCGGTTGCGCTGACGCGGATCATCGTGGCCAACCGTTCCTGAACGCAGGCTGAAGTCACCTGAAGCCTTCTTCAGGTGACGTCCGGGAGACTGCGCACATGCGGTTGCTGGTGGTGGAGGACGAGAAACGCCTCGCGATGTCGCTGGCCGGGGGCCTCAGGGCCGAGGGCTTCGCGGTCGACGTGGCCTACGACGGCATCGAGGGCCTGTACCGGGCAGGGCATGTACGACCTGGTCGTCCTGGACGTCAACCTGCCGGGGATGAACGGCTATCACGTGTGCGCCGCCCTGCGCGCGGCGGACAACAACGTGCCGATCCTGATGCTCACGGCCAAGGACGGCGAGTACGACGAGGCCGAAGGACTGGACACCGGGGCGGACGACTACCTGACCAAGCCGTTCTCGTACCTGGTGCTGCTCGCCCGGATCCGGGCTCTCCTACGCCGCAGGGGGCCCGGCGCGGCGCCGTTGGTGCGGGTGGGCGAACTCACCGTGGACCGGGGAGCCCGGCGGGTGCTGCGCGCCGGGGAGGCGGTTGCCGTCACCGCCAAGGAGTTCGCCCTGCTGGAATTCCTCCTGCTGAAGGTCGGTGACGTGGTCTCGAAGAGCGAAATCATCGAGCACGTATGGGACATGGCCTACGACGGCGCCCCGAACATCGTCGAGGTGTATGTGAGCGCGTTACGCCGGAAGCTGGGGGCCGAAGTGATCGAGACCGTGCGCGGGGCCGGATACCGGCTGGTGGCCGGTGCGTAGCGCGCTGCGGTCCGTACCCGCGCGCGCCGCCATGGCGGCGACCGTTGTCGTGGCGATGGCCTTGGCGGTCGCCGGACTGGCCTTGCTGGGGGTGTTGCGCGCCGACCTGCGCGAGACGGCCAGGGCACAGGCCGCCGCCGACGCGAGGCAGCTCGCCGCAGCGATCGCGGCGGGGGTGAGCCCGGGAGAGGTGGTCCGGCTCCAGCCGCTGGCGGTGGCCGTCGTGGACCTGCAGGGCCGGGTGCTCGCCTCCAGCGCGGGCGGGCCGGCCGGAAGGGTGCCGGGCACCGCTGTGGAAGTGCCCTCCGGCGTTGCCGCGTTGCCCGCGAGCAGTGCCCCTACCGGCGGTGACGCTCGCGAGCACGTGCCCGACACCGCGCCGAGCCGCCCGAGAGCCGCCGCAGCGGCGCCGACCATGCCGGCCTCGCGTTCCGGGATCGCCAAGGCGTCCACCAAGGTGAACGGCAGACCCGCCGTCGTCTTCGCGGCCGTCTCGGGCGCCACCGAGAGCAGTGCGCTTGCTGTGGCACACACGGCGATGCTGATCGGCCTGCCGATGCTGCTGGCGGTGGTGGCGGCGGTGACCTGGCTGGTCACCCGGCGGGCGCTGCGGCCCGTCGAACGCATCCGCGACGAACTGTCCGCGATCATGGGCAGTTCCGATCTGTCGCGGCGCGTACCGGAACCGGCCGCGCAGGACGCGATCGGCCGCCTCGCCCGGACCATGAACCAGACCCTCGCCGCGCTGGAGGCATCGCTGGAACAGCAGCACCGGTTCGTCGCCGACGCCTCCCACGAACTGCGCAACCCCATCGCCTCGCTGCGCACCCAGCTCGAAGTGGGCGCCGCACACCCGGTGTTGCTGGACGTCTCGGGCGCGGTCAAGGACGTGGCGCGGCTTCAGCGGCTGGCCACGGACCTGCTGCTGGCCCGCCTGGACGCCGGTGAACGCCCGTCCGCCCAGGCCTGGGTGGACTTGGGGGAACTGGCCCGGGAGCAGGCGGCCCTGGCCCGTACGGTGAACGGTGGCGCGGGAGCGGGAGCAGGCGACGGCGGCAGCGGCCGGGTGCGGGTGCGTACCGGCCCGCTGGCCGAGGTCGAAGTCGCCGGTTCGGAACGGCAGTTGGCCCGGATACTGGCGAATCTGATCGACAACGCGCAGCGGCACGCGGCGACGGAGGTGGTCGTGTCCGCACGGGCCACCGGTGATGACAGCGGTGGCGGCGAGGGCCGGGCTGTGCTGAAGGTCGCCGACGACGGTGACGGCGTGCCGGAGGACCAACGCGAGCGGATCTTCGAGCGGTTCGTGCGGCTCGACGACGCCCGCAGCCGCGACGACGGGGGAACCGGCCTCGGCCTGGCCATCGCCCGGGACCTGGCCCGGCAGCACGGCGGCACGCTCACGACGACCGCCCGCGAGGGCCGAGGCGCCGTGTTCACCCTTGCGCTGCCGCTCCGGCAGGGTCGCGTCAGCTCGATACTTCCTGGCAGCCGCCCGGACCCCTCGTCCACCGGCAGCCGACAGCGAGCTCCTCACTGAAGATCATCCATGCCGGGGAGACCTCTAAGTCTCCCGTAAGTCTCCTGGGCGCAGGAAAGTTGAAGGTTAACGCAACTTGGCCGAATGCGGTGCGGGAGCATTCCTGATGGCCATCTGCGTCACCCGGAACGGAAAGCCGTGATTCGCCAGGCCGGTGTGCGGTGGTTGCGCGCGCCGGTGGCCCACCGGCGCGCGCGTCCGTAAGGAAAGACGCAATGACACTTCGCTCAAGGAGACCTGCGGGGGCCGGCGCTCGCCGTACCGCAGTGGCAGCCGCGGTGGCGGTGGCGCTCGCCAGTGCCGCGACGGGGGCGGGAACCGCTTTCGGTTCCGCCGACCACACGGCCGCGAACAGCCATGCGGTGGACCGGAACTGGCTCCCGGACACACCGGAGAACTGGCCGTCGGTGGTGGACTACACCCGTACGCCGGCCGAGACCGTCACTCGCGGCCTGCAGCACTACAGCGAGACCTACGACACGGTGGGCGGCCGCCAGCACATCCAGGTGCTCAAGGCCGACCTCGGCGACCCGAACCTCCGGGTCGGCATGGTCGAGGCCGGCGACACCGTCACCAACCCGGCGGACCGACCCGGCGGACGAGACCCCGTCATCGATGGCCCACCGCACCCACGCGGTGGCCGGCGTCAACGGCGACTACTTCGAGATCCACGCCAGCGGGCGCCCGCTCGGCGGCATCATCTCCAACGGGCACCTGCTGAAGAGCCCCAAGCCGGGCTTCGCCTCCCAGCTGGGCGTCAAGCCCGACGGCACCATGGTGATGGGCCCGGAAACCTTCTCCGGGACGATCACCGCCGGCTCCGCGACCCGCTCGCTCACCTCGGTGAACACCGTGAACGACGTGGCGTCCGGCGGCATCACCGAGGTCACCCCCGACCTCGGCGAGACCCCGGGCCTGTCCAAGCCCTCCACCCTGGTGCTCGGCCGCACCACCGACAGCGGCTTCGTCGTCGACGGCGTGCAGACCGGCGTCACCACCGTGCCGCGGCTCTCCGCCGGCCGGCTCGGTCTGCTCGGCGCCGGCGACGGCGGGCAGTGGCTGGGCGACAGCCTGCACACGGGTGACGCGGTGGGCATCACCACCCGACTGTCGCCCGACAACGATGTCACCCAGCTGATCAGCGGTGTCGACACGCTGGTGAAGGACGGCAAGGTCTACAAGGACCCGACCGGCACCCCACCGAGCGGCGCCAACCCGGAGACCGCCGTCGGCATCACCCAGGACGGCAAGCACGCCGTCGTCGTGGCCGTCGACGGCCACGGCGGCGCCGCGACGGCCTTCGGCGTGACGCCGGAGCAGGTCGCCGGCTACATGGTCGCCCACGGCGCCTACGACGCGATGCTGTTCGACGGCGGCGGCTCCACCGGCATGGTCGGCCGTGCCCCCGGCGCCGACCGGGCCGAGGTCGTCAACACGCCCTCCGACCTGCCCGGAAACACCGAGCGCCCGGTCGCCAACGGCATCTTCTTCTACTCCACCGCCAAGGAGGCCGGACAGGCCGTCAAGGTCGTGGTGAACGGCGGCAGGACGGTCACCACCGTCGCGGGCGGCTCGATCCCGCTCCCGGTGTACTCCGTCGACCGTTTCGCCAACCCGTCGGCCGGCCAGGTCCACGTACGGATCGAGCCCTCGAACCTCGCCTCGTACGAGGACGGCAAGCTCACCCCGCACCGGGCGGGCACGGGCCGGATCATCGCCTCCAACGGCAGGGTCACCACCTCCGAGAAGCTCGAGGCCGTCAGCAGGCTCGAGACCCTCACGGTCTCGCCCGACAAGGCCGACCTCGACAACGGCGCCACCCAGCAGCTCACCCTGTCCGGCACCGTCAAGGACGGCGGCACGGTGCAGATCCCCGCCGAGGCGGCCACCTGGAAGGTCACCCCGGACGAACTGGGGACCGTCGACGCCCACGGCCTGTTCACCGCGGACGCCGGCAACGGCGGTCTCGCCGAGGTGAGCGCGCAGGTCGCCGGCGCAACCGGCACCACGTCGATCGCCGTCGGCAGCGTCAGCAAGGTCATCGACCCGATGACGAGCCTCGACGTCTGGCGGCTCAGCAACAACACCACCGGCAAGCCCGCCGCCCTGACCACCGACCCCGGCGTCGTCCCGCCGGGCTCCACCGAGTCCGGATCGCTGAAGCTCGACTACTCGATGCCGGCCGGCTCCGGCGTCAAGCAGCTGGTGCTCTCCCCGCGTACCACCCTGAAGACCGACACCGACAACGGCCAGGTTCCCACTGCCATCGGTGTGTGGATCAAGGGTGACGGCAACGGCATCGAGCTCGCCGAGAAGTACATCGGCGTCAACGGCACGTCCACGACGCTCTATCCGACCTACGTCACCTGGAAGGACTGGCACCTGGCGGTCGCCCAGCTGCCGGCGGGCATGCAGTTCCCGCTGACCATCAGCTTCATCGACTTCCTGGCGATCAGCCCGAGCACCGCCTACAGCGGCTCGCTCGACGTCGCGGGCCTGCAGGCGCTGTACTCGCCGCGACCGGTCACGGCGCCCGAGTACCACGCGATCCCGCAGAACCCGAAGTGGCTGTCCTTCGAGGAGGACTCCGCCGACTTCGCCAGGCGCGGCACCACCCTCCTCACCGGCGACGACGCGCACATGCTCGCCGGCGACCCCGGCTCGGTCAGCAGCAACGTGATGGACTCCATCGCCGAGCGGCTGCCCACTCTCACCCCGCGGGCCCGGCCGGACGCCGCCCAGTTCCTCGGTGACATGTCCGACGACGGCAAGTCGGCGGACCTGCAGTACGCCAAGTCCAAGATGGACGCCCTCGGCATCCCCGAGCGCGACATCGTCGGCAACCACGAGATCACCCAGGGCGCCGACTCCGAGAACGGCAACTACAGCGACACCTTCGGCGACACCCACTACGCCTACACCCAGGGTGCGGCGCGGCTGATCGTCACCGACAACTCGCACGGCAGCCTGCAGTCCTCGGACCCGTTCCAGGACCCGGCGGGCGCCCAGTACCCCTGGCTGGTCCAGCAGTTGACGGACACCACCGCCAAGGATGTACTGGTCATCACCCACATGCCCGCGTACGACCCGCACCCGGCCGCGAACAGCCAGTTCACGGACCGCTGGGAGGCGCGGATGTACCTGCGGCTGGTGCAGCGCTATCAGGAAACGCACCCGAAGCAGCACGTGATCATGATGTACGGTCACGCCCGCGGCTTCGCCGAGCAGATCCTCAGCCCCGAGGGGCAGAGCGTGACCACCGCCGAGGGCGGCATCCCGCAGTTCACCTTCGCGGACCTCGGCATGCCGGCCTACGCCCCGGCCGACCAGGGCGGCATCTACCACTTCGGCCTGATCCGGATCGGCGACGACGGTGACCTGCAGTACAGCGTCGAGCCCGCGCTCGCGTCGATCACCGTCGAGGCCCCCAAGGACCCGATCGCCAAGGGCGACCGCGTCACCCTGACCGCGACCGGCGACCAGATCGCCGGCGACAACATCGCACCGCTCACCATCCCGATCGCGGACCCGGCCTCCCATGTCTGGACCTCCAGCAACCCCGAGGTCGCCTCGGTGGATCCCGCCACCGGAGCCCTGACCGCCCGCCGTCCCGGCACCGTCACCATCTCGGTGTCCTCCGGCGGCATCACGGACAGCGCCCAGGTCATCGTCCAGTGACCTGACCCATGGCGGGGTGCCCGAGCAGTCCCGGGCACCCCGTCGGCGTTCTGCGGTCTTTCCGGCTTCAGGGCCTCTCGAACGGTCGGCCGTGGCCGACATCCGGAGCGGGCAGGCCGACCAAGGGCTGTCCGCCTGGCTCGTCCCGATGTCGGTGGCATCGGATGTGACCGCGCAGTGCGGCCTTCGCCGTCAGGCGGCCTGGTGCTGGAAGGTGCGGCGATAGGCCGTGGGCGTGGTGCCGAGGGCGTCACGGAATCGGGCGCGCATGTTGGCGCCGCTGCCGAGTCCGCACCGGGTGGCGATCTGTTCCACCTGGAGGTCGGTGGTCTCCAGGAGTTCTCGCGTGCGGTTGATGCGGGCGGTCAGGAGCCATTGGTGGGGGCTGACGCCGGTTTCCTGGCGCCATAGGCGGGTCAGGGTGCGTGGGGAGACGCCGGCATGGTCGGCGAGGTGGGGGATGGTGAGGTCTTCTTCGAGGTGGAGCAGGGCCCATTCACGGGTGTCGGCGAGCGTGGTGGCCTGGGGGGTGGGGAGGGTCCTGTTGATGTATTGGGCCTGTCCGCCGTCGCGGTGCGGGGCGGCGACGATGTCCCTGGCGATGTCGTTCGCGACGGCTGCGCCGAGGTCTTTGCGGACCAGGTGCAGACACAGGTCGATGCCGGCTGTGAAGCCCGCGGAGGTCAGGATGGTGTCGTAGTCGATGTAGAGGACGTTGCGGTCGACGCGCAGCCGGGGGTAGAGCTCTTCGAGGTCGTCCGCCTTGGCCCAGTGGGTGGTGACGGTGCGGCCGTCGAGCAGTCCGGCCGAGGCGACGGCGAAGGCGCCGGTGCAGATGGAAGCGATGCGTATCCCGGCGCGGCCGGCGAGCTTGAGAGCGGCCCTCACCCGTGGGCGCGGAGGGCGCCGGAAGTCCTCGAAGCCCGGGACGATGATCGTGTCCGCTTCGGCGAGCGCCTCGAGACCCGCGGTCAGCCCGAGGGCGAAACCGGCGCTCGTGGTCACGGCCTCCTCGGTGTCGCCGCACACGGTGAGCTCGTAGGGGGTGTTCGGACGGGCGTTGAAGATCTGCGTGGGGATCCCCAGATCCATGGGCAGCACGCCGTCGACCGCCAGGACCATGACCCGGTGCTTGTTCATGGCCGCAATATTACGTCCGGCACCAATGCCGCGAGGAGGGCCAGGGAACCTCTGCGTCCTGGCCCAGGCTGTTCCCGGGGATGAATCCCCTGATCAAGCCGCTGATCGTGTGACCGGAAAGCAAGGGCTCACCCGCACCGTTCTGGCCCGAAAGATGCGCATGCTGGCAGATGAGCCGTGGCCTGGAAAGGAAGTTCCGGAGCAGGATCGAAGAGCGAGCGCGGGGCAGCCGACTCCACACACCGGTGGAGCGGTCCGAGAGCCCCGGCCGTGGACGAGGAGCCGGCAATGACTTCGCAGAATGTGGTGGGCCGCTTCTTCGACGTGCAGGGCGGCCAGGTGTACGCCCACGTCCGTGAAGGTGACGGCCCGGCGCTGATCTTCCTGCACTACTGGGGAGGCTCACGGCGCACCTGGATCCCGGTGCTGCAGCGTCTGGATCCCGGGCAGGGCTTCGTGGCCTACGACCAGCGTGGATGGGGCGACTCCACGAGCGTGCCGGGACCTTATGACCTGGAGCAGCTCGCGGACGACGCGCAGCGGGTCGTCGACGCGCTCGGACACTCCCGCTACGTGCTCGTCGGACACTCCATGGGCGGCAAGGTGGCTCAGATGCTGGCCGCACGCAAGCCCGCCGGCCTGAGGGGAGTCGTCCTCGTGGCGCCCGCGCCGCCCGCGCCGATCGGGGTGAGCGAGCAGGTGCAGGAGACCGTTTCCCACGCCTACGACAACGAGGAGGCGGTTGTTCAGAGCATCGACCTGATGCTGACCCGCGGCGGGCTGACTCCCGAGCTGCGCCGGCAGGTGGTCGAGGACAGCCTGCGCGGCGGCGACGAGGCCCGTCTCGAGTGGCCACGCCAGGGCCTGGTCCAGGACGTGTCGGCCGGCCTCTCAGCCATCGAGGTGCCGGTGCTGGTCCTCGCGGGCAGCCACGACAAGGTCGACCCGCCGACCGTGCTCACCGACCACCTGCTGCCGCTGATCCCGACCGCCACGCTGACCGTCCTGAAGGACACCGGCCACCTCTCGCCCCTTGAGGTGCCCGACCAGGTGGCCGCGCACATCGATGCGTTCGTCGCCCAGCTGTAAGCACAGCACTCCAGCCGCACATCCCCCCATGGGGCGATCGGCTGTCACTCCACATGCCGCGCAGCCGCACCCCCCATACCCGGCACGCGTGAGCGTGCCGCCCGGCCACCGTGCCTATCTGCCCCGGACCGGGGCCCAAAAGAAGGAGACACATCATGACCACCGAAGCAGACCTGTCCGTCTTCGAGCAGCTCGGCCTCCCCGACACGAGCCTCACCCGGGACACATTCGCCTTTGCGGCACAGGCCACGCCTGCCTACATTCACGATCACTGCGTCCGCAGCTACGTCTTCGCTCGCGCCCATGCCCAGAACCAGGGTCTGCGCGCCGGTACCGACTACGACGACGAGCTCCTGTTCGTCGCTTGCGTCCTGCACGACTTGGGACTGAGCGAGGAGGGCAGCAACGGCGACCAGCGTTTCGAGGTCGACGGCGCCGACCTCGCCGCGGCATTTCTCCGCGAGCGTGGTGTCGAGGAACGGCGTATCGCCGTCGCCTGGGACGCCATCGCTCTGCACACCTCGGACGGCATCGCGTCGCGGAAGGGCACGGAGGTGGCGCTGGCCCAGGCGGGTATCGCCACCGACATCCTCGGAGTCCAGCGCGAGAGCCTTCCGGCCGGCCTCGCCGACGAAGTGCACGCCCTGCTGCCGCGTCAGGACCTGGCCCACGGGTTCAGCGACCTCATCATCACCCAGGCCGTGGCCAAGCCCCACAAGGCGTCCCCGACGACCTTCATCGGCGACCTGCTGCGTCGCCACCTGCCCTACGGCGCCTATCCCAACTGGTACGACCTGATCGACGCGGCCGGCTGGGGCGACAAGCCGGTCGGCGTCACCGCCCGGCGCCGTGCCGAGACGCCCCAGCAGGTGGGGACCTTGTTCATGGAGTACCTGGAGGCCGGTGACGTCGAGGGTTTGGTGTCGCTCTACGAGCCGAACGCCCACTTCGTCCCCACTCCCGGAACCCACCTGGTGGGCACGGACGCCATCCGCAAGGCCATGCAGCAGATGGTCGACAGCGGTGCCCGCCTCAAGCTCGAACCACGCGAGATCCGACAGGTCGACGACGTCGCCCTGGTGTCGAACATCGCCACCCTCACCGGGGTCGGGCCGGAGCCGGTGGTCTCCACCACCACCGAGATCCTCCGACGCCAGCCGGACGGCGGCTGGGTTCACCTCGTGGACGACCCGTTCTTCAGCTGACCGCGTCGGGCGGCCTGGGCACGGATGCACAGGCCGCCCGCCCCTCCCAGGGCTCAGCGGGCACCTGATCAATGTTCAGGATGCTGTGAGGGATGTCCATTGCGGGCCAACCACATCCCCGCCTCATCGCCCGGCGGAGCCCAGCCACTCCCCATGCCTGTTGAGGAGTTCCTCAATGTCTCCGACCAAGGTCATTGCCATTCCCGTGTCCGGTCGGCACGCCGTCCATGCCTCTCTGCTGCCGGGCAGGCAACCGATCATCGTCGACGCCGGAACACCCGGCAGCGGCCGGCTGATTCACGACCAGGTCGCCGCCCTCGGCGTGGACCCCAAGGAAGTCCGCCTGATCGTCGTCACCCATGGACACCTCGACCACTTCGGCTCGGCTGCAGAACTCAGCCGACTCACCGGCGCACCGATCGCCGGCCACATCGCCGACCTCGGCATCCACCAAGCGGGCCGGGTCAGTGAGCCGTACCTGCCCATCGGGCTGCTCGGGCGGCTCTTCGCCCGCACCTCGGTGGTGCGCGAAACCGCCGAGCCGTTCGAACCGGATGTGCTCATCCGTGGCGAGACCCACGTGTCGGACTTCGGTGTCGAGGCCCGCATCATGCCCCGCGTCATGCCCACTCCGGGCCACACAGCCGGCTCCGTCTCCCTCCTCACCGACGACGGAGACCTGGTGGCCGGAGACCTCGTGGCCACCCCGTTGACGGGCTTCGTCAAGGGGCGGCCCGCCAACCCGCCCTTCCACGACGACCGGCTCGGCAACCTGACGAGCGACGAGCCTGCGCGAGATGCCGGCCCTCGGCCCCACCAAGCCACACCCCTGGGCGCTCTCTCATCACCACGAGGGGCGCAGAGCGAGCTCGGCAGTCGAGGCCTTGCCCCGCTCAGCGACGTACTCAACACTCGGCCGCTGGGTCAACGAGGGCATCCTCCGCAGGGTCGCCCGCGGCGTCTGCACCCTCGACGACGGCTGGATCATGTCCGAGAGCCGGCACGATGCCGCTTCCGGAGCGTTGACAGCCGCGATCTCGCCTTGACTACGCGGCCCTGGAAGTACCCCGACGAGTTGCGTGAGCGAGCCGTCCGCGAGGTGAGGACCTCAGGCCGCCCGGTCTCGCATGCCGCCCGGGACCTACCTGGGCATCCACAAGGAAGCACTGCCGCAATGGGTCCGCCAGGCCGAGGCCGACCAGGGCGAGCGGTCCGGTCTGCTGACCACCGCGGAGAAGAGGGAACTCACCCTCCCCCGCAAGGAGTACGCCGAGTTACGGCGAGCCGATGAGATCCTCAAGGCCGCGTCGGTGTTTTCCGCCGGGAAACTCGACCAGCCCCCCGCACAAGGCCGACGCGGTGATCAGCCACCTCCGCGACGACTTCGGGGCCGAGCCCGTCCGCCGGGAACTGAACCTGCCGGTCCCGGTCCCGGCGCACTACGCCCGCCGCACCCGGCCGAAGTCCGCCCGACGCCTGCGGGACGAGCAGCCGACCGAGCAGATCCGCGTCGTCCATTGTCCCTCAGCCGTGAACAGCCGTGCCGTCATGCCGGCGGCGGTGCACCTTCCGAGGATCAGCGGGATCCTGCCGTGCCCGACGGGGCACGGCAGGTCCGGTGGTCATCTCGTGCTCTGGGTCCAAGAGACTCCCCGTGTCTCCGCCCACTCCGTCGCTCTCGACCATAGTCCGGCGGAGCCTGCTCCATGGCCCTCGCGGCCCCATGTGCCGGGTCCTCCGGTGGTGCCATCAGCGCCGTCACCGCCGGCCTCGACCGGCCGGTGATCGCGATTCGCAGGCTGGAAACCGACCGTGTAGGTCCGGGTGACCAAACCGTTGGGGGAGGTCAGCGTGATGGTGCGGGCGGTGAACCCGGCCCCGGTCGACGAGACGGTGGAACTGCCGTTGGTGACCTTCACCCGTGCGCCGGACTGGGCCGCTACGGCGGAGACGGCCGGGATCCTCGCGTTCTTCGGCCAGTCGACGACATACGTGGTCACGTCCGGATCGAACCCGTCGATCGCGACGCCCCCCACGGTGATCGCCCGGGCGTCGGCGACGCCGGCCTTCGTGGCGTCCGAGAAGTTGGTCACCGTCACCGACCCGCCGGCGCCCACGACCACGTCCGCCGCCATCGCCGCCGCCAGGTTGATCCGTTGCCAGCTCGCCTCGCCGTCCGCGGTGAGGTCGAGCGGGTACCCGGAGTCCGTCGCGGTCTGCTCCAGGATCTGCGTACGCTGCTCGGTGGTGAGGTCCGGGAAGGCCGTGATCAGCAGCGCCGCCGCGTCGGACGGGGCCTTGAGAGCCTGCCCGCCCCGCCCGACCTGGGAGAACCCGTAGGTCAGGCGCCGCGTGTACAGGTCGACGTCCTGCGCCGTGCTCAGGCCGTCGTAGGAGTCGCCCTCGCAGGCCGCGAGCGTGTCGCCGTATCCCTGCTTCTCGCACTGCGCGAGCAGTACGTTCTCCATCTCGGTGTGGGCCTGCGTCAGCAGACTCGCGAACGCCTGGTCCGCCCACCGGTGCGCGACGGTCGCCTGTGCGGAGATCCGGCCGCCCATGACGTCCAGCGGGTAGTGGAACCCGAGGACGATGCGGTTGTTCCCGTACTCCGAGGTGCGCGCGAGGATCGACGGTGCCAGCTCCGGCAGGAGCGTGGCGAGGACGGTGCCGGCCTCGTAGCCGCCGTAGGTGTGGCCGCTCGGGTACGAGCCGCTGGTGGCGAGGCTGCCGTACGAGCCGTCCTGCGACTCGTAGATGTAGCCGCCGTCGCCGACGAACCCGAGCCGCGCGTACGGGCGCAGGTAGCCGTAGTTGTTCTTCGCCGCGTCGACCTTGTCGAGGTTCTTCGTGACACGGGAGAACAGGGCGCTGGTCTTCGGCAGTCGGCCGCCGTTCAGGGCGTCGAGGTAGAGCGTGCCGAGCCGCGAGCCCAGGCCGTCGGCCATCGTGACGGTGGAGCTGTTGGTCGCGTCGACCTCGGCCCGGTCCACCTCCTTCTGCGTCGCCGCGTTGTTGATGCGCACGGCGATCCGGTCGTTCTCGGCGGTCAGCGGGGTGCCGCCGGACACCTTGGTGTTGGCGCCGAGGATGCCGGAGTCGAGGTCGTCGATCCCGTTGAGCAGGCCGTGGAAGTAGTCGGTCCCGTCACCGGTGCCCGGCCACTTGTCCGACGCGTAGGTCGCGTTGAGCGTGTCGTCCGGGAAGGGGGACGGCTCGTACGCCGGGTCGGAGGCGTCCGCCGAGACCGTGGCGGCGGAGGTGTCCGCCGAGGTGGTCGCGGTGGAGTCGTCCGAGGTTCCGGCCAGGGTGACCGCGGTGACGGTCGCCGTGTGGGCCTTCGCCTTGTCCGTGGTCGTCAGCAGCGCCGTGTCCGTGGTGGCGGAGACGTGCGCGGTGGTTCCGTCGCCGAGGGCCACGGTGTAGCCGATGATCGGGAACCCGCCGTCGCCGGCGGCCTGCCAGGTCACGCGGACCTGCTTGCCGTCGGTGATCACGCCCGTCACGCCCGGCTTCTGCGGCTTGCCGCCGCCGGTCACCACGGGTGCCGTGGCGGCACTCGGGTTCGAGGTGCCGACCGCGTTCACCGCCTGGACGCGTGCCGTGTACGACCGGCCGGCCCGCAGCCAGGTGAACGTCGTGTTCAGGCTGCCGGGGTCGTTGATCTTGATCTGGTGGCCGTCGTTGAGGGTGATCCTGTAGCCGGTGACCGGTGAGCCGCCGGTGTCCTTGGGCGCGGACCAGGCGACCGTCACGCTCGTGCCGGACGACGTGGCCGACACCGCGTCAGGCGCGGCAGGCACCGTCCTGGGCTTCGTGGTGAGCGCGGACATGGCGTGCTGGAGGGCGTCGTACCGCGCGGTGAGGGTCGCGTCCGTGGCCGTGTCGCTCGCGACCGCGGTCCTCGCCTCGGTGAGTGCCGTGGTGAACGCCTTCCACGACGCGTCCGTGTAGCGCGTGTCCTCCAGGGCCGACGCGGTCGCGACCAGGTCCTCAAGGCGCAGCCTCGGGACCGGGATCAGCTGCTTGGCGGCGAGGGTGAGGCTGCGGGTCTGGGTGTCGACCTCCAGCTGGGTCACGCCGTCGGCGTCGACAAGGGCGTGGGCGGCGGCGAGTTCGCGCCGGTAGACACCGAAGTCGATCGCGTCGTAGCGCGCCGCGTCCGCGGAGAGCCCCTCGTACTGTTCGATCGCCTTCCGCAGGGCGGACTTGTCCGTGACGGCGGGCGTGTCGACGTGGTTGAAGGTGATCCGGCCCAGGTTCGCGACGTACGGGTGCGAGGAGTCCGGGTTGGTCGTCAGCCGCAGGTAGACGGTGTGCGTGCCGGTGATCGCCTTGGGCAGCGTCAGGCTTGTCGTCCCTCCGGACGACCACGCGGCTCCCGTGACCGGCAGCGGCACGGTCGCGTACGGCGTGCCGGGGTTGGCCGGGTCGAAGGAGTCCAGGTAGAGCTGGACGGCGGAACCGGTGCCGCAGCGCGCGGAGTTGTTGACATAGGTGATCGTGACGGTGCTCTTCGGGGAGCTGCCGAAGGTGATGTCCCCGTAGTTGAGCCAGGCCCCGTTGTAGGTGCCGCCGAGGTCGGTGGTGGAACCCGCCCCGGTCCAGCCGACCGGCTCGCTCTTGAGCCCGCCGCCGCTGTGCGAGCGGAACGCGGTGGCGTCGAAGCCCGTGGGGGCGTCGGCGGCCTGCGTCAGGGTCAGCGCGTAGATGTTGCCCACGTAGGGCTGGGAGGACGACTGCGTGCTGGAGACGAAGTCGGCGTACACGTCCTGGACACCGGTGAAGACGCTCGGGTCGAGGTGCACGCTCGTGGTGGCGATGGTTCCCCAGCCCGAACCGCTGTAGTCGAGGGGGATGTTGACCGTCTTCGGGCCGTCCTTCGAACCGAGGTGCAGTTCGATGTGCGAGTCCGAGGCCGCGCGCGACTGGGGCTTGTCATAGCGGACGGTGACGGTGTCGGCGCCGTCGCGCAGGTCGGTGTCCTTCCACTGCGCCCACGCGCCGTTCGTCACGTTCTCGAAGATGCCGTTCGAGAGATTGAGCGGGAGCGAGCCGGCGCCGGTCGTGGTGCTGTTCACCGCGGTCAGCGTGGCGAGCGTGGTCGTGGGGGACGTGGAGACGTCGTACGGCGAGAACTGGTACCAGTCGAAGTTCGACACCCACTGCTGGCCGGCCGGGGCGTGGAACACGAACGTCGCACTCGACGCGCCCAGCAGGGCGGCCGGGTCGGTGACGGTCGCCTGCACCGTGTTGTAGTACTGCCAGCCGCCCGTTCCGGGAAGCTGGACGGTGGCGACGACGGGCCCGTCGGCGGCGCCGGCGTGGATGTCGACGCTGCTCGGCTTGGCGTTCGTCGCCTGCGAGTTCGCGTAGCGGACCGAGATGGTCCGCGGGTCGACCCCGCCGAAGTCCAGCTTGGTGTACCGCTCCCAAGCGCCCTCGGTGACGCCGCCGAGGTTGCCGTCCGAGTTGTTCCGCTCGCTGATGAGGCTGGGGCCCTCCTTCTGGTCGGGGGACTCGGCCTGCAGGACGGCGTAACCGCCCTCGTCGATGGTGAGCGTGCCGATGGCGGACTGCAGCGCGTCGTTCGCGGCCATGATCGTGCCCGTGGCGGAGGTGGTGTCCGCGAGGACGGTCCGCGCGCGTTCGAGCGCCGACCGGAACAGAGTCCACGAGCCGTCGGAGTAGTTGCCGCTGCGCACCAGGGATGCCTGGTCGACGAGCGCGCCGAGGGACTTGCGCTGCACCGCGGCGGCGGAGATGACGAGCGGGTCGGTCGGGGATATCCCGGTGCCCTTCACCGTCGAGGCCCGCACACCGTGGGCGAAGGCCTCGTCGTGGAAGGTGATGCCGAAGTGCGCGTCGACCTGCGCGGTGCCGGTGAGCGACAGCGTCGCCGTGCGCGAGCCGCTGACGCGGAGGTCCGCCGTGACACCGCCCGGCAGGCCGGTCACGGTCGCCGCGCCGGTCTTGGTCAGGCTGGTTCCGTTGCGGGCGGCGAACGACGCCGGTCCGGACAGGGTGAGCTTCACGCTGTCCTCGACGCGGCCGTCCGCGGCGGTGTCGACGGTGTCCGGACGGGCGGAGACGACGGTGTCGCCCTTGCCCGTTCCCGCGTCGCCGTCACCCGTGTCGCCCGAGTCGGTGTCCAGCGAGTACGCGGGATCCGTGTGGGCGCCCCACTGCGAGGGCTTGGAACCCATGGTGAAGTCCAGGGTCCCGCCGGCGATGATCTGGGAGTAGTCGAGCCACGTGTTGGTGAACCGCTTGCCGTTGAGGGTCGCGCTCTGCACGTAGTAGTTGCTCGGCGACACGCCGTCGGCCTTCACCGTGAACCGGGAGCCGTTGGCGTAGGTGATCGTCGTGGAGTCGAAGAACGGGCTGCCGATCTGGAACTGGCTGGAGCCGGCGGTCACCGGGAACAGGCCCAGGGCCGCGCCGACGAACATGGTCGACATGGTGCCGGCGTCGTTGTCCATGGTCGGCAGGAAGCCGTTCGGGGAGAGCTTGTAGACCTGGGTCTTGACCGGCGGGGTGAACTGGCCGCCGGAGCTGGGGGCTTCGTTCGACGAACCCGTGGCGATGTAGCGGTTCCAGGTCGTGCCGGTGTAGATGGCGCGCACCCACTTCTGCGTCAGGCTCGGCTCACCGACGTAGTTGAAGAGGTACGGGGCCTGCAGGTCGATCTCGTTCGCGTTGGAGTGCAGCATGGTCGATCCATCGTCGGCGCCGACGCTGGAGTCCTCGCCGAACATGTGCTTGACCGCGGCCTTGCCGGCCTTGTCGCCGCCCATGGCCTTGATGAGGCCGCCCATGTCGTACGCGTCGTACCAGTGGTACTGCCAGAGCGTGCCCTGGTAGAGACCGGCCGCCTCGAACTTCTCGTAGTCGGCGCTCTGCCAGTCGCCACTCGCGGCGCGCGGGGTGAGCAGACCGACCTTGGTGCCGTCGGCCGCGGTCCAGGCGCCGGACTTCACGAGGTTGTCGATCGCCATGGTCGACTGGGTACGCAGCTTCTTCGCGTCCGCGTCCTTGCCGAGCGCGTCGGCGATGACGGAGAGCGCCCACTGGTCGTAGCCGCGCTGGACGGTCGTACCGGGATCGCCGGTGACGTAGCCCTGCCGCAGCTGCGCACCCGTGTAGTAGCCGGAGTACGACAGCAGTGCCGGGTATGCCTCGTCGAGCCGGTCGAAGTTCTTGAAGCCCTTCGACAGTGCGTCGGCGACCAGCACGGCCGAACGCTCCCAGCGCACGGTCGGGACCGAGTGGGTGAGGCTGCCGAGGCTCTTGCCCGAGGTGCGCGCGTCGGCGAACAGCTCGATGAGCGACTGCACCATGTCCCGGTAGGTGGCCGGGTCGATGTACGCCTCGACGGAGTACTTGCGGAAGTCGTCCCAGGTCGACCAGCCGTCGTAGTACGTGAAGCCGTTCGCCTTGTGCACCGCTCCGTCGACGCCGCGGTACGTACCGCTGGTGCTGGTGGCGTTCACCGGCAGCGCGTACATGCGGTACAGGTGCGTGTAGAACTCCCTGGTGAGCGTCGACCCGGGGTCGGACGTCGCGGAGGACTTCACGGCGACGGCCCCGAGGGTGCTGTTCCAGTCCGCCGTCGTCCGCGCGCGGGCCTGGTCGAAGGTCAGGCCGCCCACCTCGTTGCGCTGGTCGGTCGCGGCCTGTTCCGCGCTGATCGGCGACAGCGTGATACGCAGTTCGACGTCGTTCGCGGCGGCCTTGTCGAACCCGAGGACGGCGCCGGTGTCGGAGCCGTCCTGCGCGGTCGCGTCGCTCAGCTTGCCGTCGTTGCCCCAGCTCTTCAGGGAGGTGACCGGGACGTTCGTGGTGGCGTTGTAGTACAGCTGGTACGAGGCGCCGTTGAACGATCCCGCGATGAGCCCGGAGATCGAGGTGGTCCCGTTCGGGAGGGTCGTCGCCTTCATCGTCGAGCGGGTGCGGCTGGTGAAGTTGTTCGCCAGGTCGAGGACGAGTTCGGGGTTCGACCCGGCCGGGAAGCTGTAGCGTTCGAGCGCCGTACGCGTCGTCGCGGTCATCTCGGCCTTGATGGTGCCCGAGTCCTGCTGCACCGACGAGCCGGTTCCCGAGATGGCCCCGAGGCCCACCTGATAGGCGCCGGGCGTCGAGGTCTCGTCGTCGTGGCTGTACGTGTGGGCGTACGTGCTGGGGGCGGGGCGCTTGTCGTACTGCACGGAGGTCGGAACGACGAGCAGGTCGCCACCGCCTCCGGAGCCGCCGACGCCGTCGAGGTTCGTCGCGGTGAAGCCCGCGATGTGGTCCTCGTTGTAGTCGTATCCGGTGTGGTTGCGGTCCGGCGTGGTCAGCGGGTTGACCTTGGCCAGACTGTGAGGCGCCTGGGCGCCCGGCAGGTCGTTGCCGTCGTCGCCGGCGGTCGATACGAACGGGTCGACGAGTTTCGTGTAGTCCGTACCGCCGGATGGCCCCGCGGATCCCGCGGACATGGTCGCGGCGGGCACTGCCGCGGCTGTGCCGCCGCCCGCCAGAGCGGCGAGGCCGAGCGTACCCGCGAGCAGCGCGGCGACCGTCGCGCGCAGTGGCCGGCGACGCCGGCGGGCGGTTCTCGGAGGGATCGGGCGGGGCACGGAGGCGTTGGGTCTGAAGGGCACGGAACCTCTCCATCGTCGCGATACACACGCACGGCCCGGCCCTCATCGGGAGACAACGTTGTCAGCCCGAACAACCCGGAGCGTGCACACTCGGGGCGAGACGGCAGTGGACGCATGGGACCGCGCCCGTCGCGTTCACGACCGCCCCATCAGACACGGAGAAGGCGTACAGCGGGCAAACAAGATTCGTACACAGGAGGTGCGCGCCGACGGCCGCCACGAGAGCGACGCACCGGCTCGCGCACGGAGAGGCTCTGCCGCGGCGCGGGCAGCGGCCTCGCTGTCGCACACCGCTTTCAGCAAGGCGCTGTCCGCCTCCGTGGTCAGCAGCGGGGGGTCCGGCCGTCGGCGTACGACCTCGGCGAGGGCCTGGCCGCCATCACCCTTGCCTTCGTGGAGAAGCGGGCCGTCTACCGCGAGTTCCATGGGCTGCGCAGGGCGGTGTACTCAAGGTGGCATTCAACAAGAACGCCTGGGCGAGTGGATCCCGCGGAATGGCAGGACGCTCTGGCGGGGCTTGAGAGGAAGTCACGGCCCGTCGGTGAACTTGAGGACCCCGACGCGCTGTGTCGAGGGCTGGCGGCGCCGGGCCGGAAACTCGACGGGACCGTCGCCGCGGCCAGGACCACGAAACGCAAGAGAACCGCCGTCAACGGGGTCTTCGCCGACGTGGTGGAGCCCGGCCACTTCACCCACAACCCGCTCATCGGTCTGCGATGGACGGCTCCCGAGATGGACGACCCGGTCGACCCCGACTGCGTGCCTGCTGCAACCCGTCCAGGTGCGGATCTTGGGTGCGCAGGCGTCCCCTGGTGGTGCCTCGGCGGCGTTCGCCGTGCTCGCCGTCCACCCGGAGGCGGAGCGGACCCGCCGGCTCGCACGGAAAGGCCGTGAACTCAGGCGGGCATCGCGTCTGCCAAGGCGGTGTCCTACGTGGTGAGGCGGAGCAGCCGCTTGTAGCCGCACAGGGCGGCGGCAAGGCCGAGAAAGGCCAGGTAGTTGCGGGGGCAGCGTTCGTAGCGAGGGCTGAGTCTGCGGTAGCCGGACAGCCACGAGATCGTGCGCTCGATCACCCGACGGCGGCGGCCCAGCCGTTCGCCGGACTCGACGCCTTTGCGGGCGATGCGCACGCCGATGCGTTTGCCTCGTCACCATTTCCGCAGGTGGGAAATGTCGTATGCCTTGTCGGCAGGCAGGCGCTGCGGCTTGAAGCAGCGGCCGCTGTGGGGGTGGTGTCTCGTTCGGTGACCGGCCACCACGGGCTTCGGCCCCTCGCTGTCGTGGACGTTGGCGGCAAAGACGCCGACGTCCAGGGGCCCGCGACCAGATCAGGAACCGGCGATGGGCCGTCGACTTCGATATCCCGAAGCACGGCGGCAGAGCCCGCCAGGCGCACCCTCTGGACCAGCACGTAGATGATCGCCGCGAACAGCGGCTCATCAGGCGTGTTCGGCGTTCCACCACCCTGCGGTCGCACCCGGCCCTCCGGAACCAACGGCCTGGCGAGCTCCCACAAGCCGTCCGGAACAGTCCAACTCCACGTACCCCGCCCCATACACAGACCAACGCGCGAGCACCACGTAGAACACCGTCTCAAGCAGACACCCGACCAATTCGCAGTGGCGTGGCTGGTGTTGGCACTGCGCGGCTCACGGCCGAACCTGTGCTAGCTTTTTTCCGGACGTACAAAAGTCACGGTCCGGTAGGTAGTCCGGATGGCGGTCATGCGCTCGTACAGTGCCGTTGAGGCACGTCCGGTGCGTCCCTTTTCGTTTCATCTTCGAGAAGGGACACAGCTGTGTCGGATCTGCATGTCATCATCGCCGGAGGCGGGCTGGGCGGCCTGGCCCTCGCGCAGGGGCTTCGCCAGGCGGGGATCAGCGTCGCGGTGTACGAGAAGGACTCCACTGCGGCCTTCCGCAACCAGGGCTACCGCATCCGCATCAACTCCGACGGCATCACCGCGCTCAGGGCGGTGCTGACGCCGCAGGCGTACGAGGTGTTCGCGGCTACCGCCGCCACCCCCGGGTCGCGCATGGACGCGTTCGACCACCGGCTGAACCTGCTGCACGCCCAGGAACTCCCGCCCGTCCCGGACCTGCCCGGCGGCGGGCACCTGGCGGTCAACCGCATGACGCTGCGGCAGATCCTGTTGTCCGGCCTGGACAAGGCGGTGCACTACGGTGCCCGGCTGACCCACTACGACACCGACCGGTCGGGTTCGGTGACCGCGTACTTCGCGGACGGCACCAGTGCCACGGGCGATGTCCTGATCGGCGCCGACGGGGTCAACTCGGCCACCCGGAGGCAGTATCTGCCCCAGGCTCAGGTCGTCGACGCCGGACTGCGGCTGCTCTACGGCAAGGTCCCGTTCGCCGGTGACCAGGCCCGAGCCCTGGTCCCGCCCGAACTGCTCGGACTGTGGACCACCGTCATCGGCCCGGGCAAGCGCTTCGTAGGGCTCGCCCCCGTGCAGTACCGCGAGCCCCTGCACCAGGCGACGGCCCGGCTGGCTTCCGACATCGAGCTCAGCGACGACAGCGACTACCTCGCGTGCGTCTTCGGCACCCGACGTGAGCAGATTCCTTGCACGGACGAGGAGTTGTTCGCGATGAACGGCGCGGAACTGAAGGCGCTCACACTCTCCCTGGTGGAGGGATGGCACCCTGGACTGGTCGAGATCGTGTCCCGTCAGGACCCCGCCTCGATCTTCCCGGTCTCGGTGCGCACCAGCGTGCCCGTCGCGACGTGGGAGACCACCGCGGTCACCCTGTTGGGCGATGCCATCCACGTCATGAGCCCTGCCATCGGCGTTGGCGCGAACACCGCACTGCGTGACGCGCGGGTACTGACCGCTCGGCTCGTTCAGGCCGCCGGTGGCCGGCCGTTGGCCGAGGCCCTGCACGCGTACGAGGAAGAGATGACCGGCTACGGCTTCGACGCCGTGCGCGAATCGGCCGCCCGCGGGCACAGCCTGGTGGGACAGGACCCGCTGCCCTCCACAGGGGTGTAGGCGTCTGCGTCCGGCGACCGCCCGCACACCGAACCGTGCGAACCGGTGGCGGGTCCACACCCAGGTGCGGACCCGCCGCCGGGGACGACGGGCGCGAGGACAGCCCAGAACATCAGCGACACCACGACAGACCCGCGGATGCGGGAGCTGTTCGTGGCCACCGCGGGCATCCCCCGCCAGGACGCGCTGCTGTTCGACGAGCCGCTCACCCCGGGCCCGGCCCGCGACCTCAGCGACTCCCCCGGAGACGGCAACGCCGCCGGAGATGTCCCGGAACACCTGGTGGCGGACCGCTCGACCCTGCGCAGGATCCTGTTCACCGGACTGGAGAACGTGGCGCGCTTCGGTGCCCGGGTCACCGGCAATCACCGCGACCCGGATGCCGGCATCACCGTGGACCTTGCGAACGGACACCGAGCCGAAGCCGGCGTGCTCATCGGCGCGGACGGCATCAACTCCGCCGTGGCTGCCCACCGTGTGCCGCACCTCACCACCATCGGCCTTGAGGCACGGCACATCGCCGCGAAGATCCCGCTCACCGACAAGGCTGACTTGCCGAGTCCTGCCAGGGAGGTGGTCAGCCCTGGTGGAGCTGTAGCCACCGGCCGAGGGCGGCAAAGTCCTGGTCTGTCAGACCGTATCGCGGGTCGATTCGGTGCGGGAGGACCCGTCCCGGGTGGTGGGCCTCTGTCCAGGCCCGATCCCGGTCGGTGATCTCATCGTCGATCCACGCAAACGGACGTCCGGCCGCCCAGTCGAGCAGGGGGCGGGTTTTCCAGTGGAGTCCGTCCACCGGAGCGTCGTTCGCGGGGTCCGGCCAGTCCACCACGGGCAACTCCGGCAGGCCGAGCCAGGGGGCGATGCAGTCGTTCGCGTCGGACATCCACGTGGTGGCCCACACCAGCGTGCACGGCAGCGCCAGCAGCCGCGGCCCGAGCGCGGGATTGATCCTGGTGTTGGCTTCCTCCCCCTCGTGAACGAGGGGGAGGAAGCCAAGACGACCAGCATGTTCGCGGGCGGGCACCGTGTCCGGCGGTAATCCGCCGTGGCATTCGATCACGTCCCGCCGGCACCCGTGGCTCGATGCGTCACTTGACGATCTGCAGCACTGCCATCATGCCCGCGTCCTCATGGTTGAGGATGTGGCAGTGCAGGACGGACTTGCCCGTGTAGTTCTTGAACTGCATCCGGATGACGAACTCGCCCTTGGCGGGGACGCTCGCAACATCCTGCAAGCCATGACCGTGGTGGGGACGGCCGTTGATGCTCATCAGCTGGAAGTGGTCGGTGTGCACATGGAAGGAGTGCTCCTCATCGCTGACGTTGCGTACGGTCCACTCCTCGACCGTGTTCAGCTTGGCCCGGATGTCCACCCGGTTCGGGTCGAACTGCTTGCCGTTGATGTAGAACTTGGTGCCGCCCTTGTTCTCGGAGAGCACGACGGTGCGCCGTACGGCGATCGGAGCGTTGCTCAGGTCCACGCCGGGCGCGAAGGACGAGGTGGGCAGCGGCGCCGGGCGCGCGGAGCCTCCGTCGGAGACCAGGGTGGCCAGGGTCGCCTGCGGGAAGGAGTTGCCGGCCGGTCCGGTCGTGTACGGGAGCGTCTGCAGCTGGGTACGGCCGGCCGGGCCGCCCTGTACGAGTACGTCGAAGCGGGCGCCGGCCGCGAGGAGGAGCGAGTCGCTCGTCCAGATGCGGTCGACGGGGGTGCCGTCGTGAGCGATCACCTGGAATCGCTGTCCTTGCAGGTGGACCTTGTAGTAGATATTGGCGCTGACGTTGGCCAGCCGCCACAACTGGGTCTCACCCTGCCGGATGCGGATGGTCGGGTTCAGCTGGCCGTTGACGGTGCGGTTCGTGGGCGCGCCGATGTGCAGGTTCTGGGTCCTGACCGCGTCGCCCTGGACCTGGAAGTCCTTGAGCGCGATGACGTGTTCGGTGATGTGGCGCAGGTCGGCCGGCAGGTACTGCTGCAGCCCGTCGACGACGAGGATGCCCGACATGCCTCCGGCGACCTGCGGTGCGGAGGTGAGGTGCGGGTGCGGGTGGTACCAGTAGGTGCCGGCCCGCAGCGTGCGGGGGAACTGGTACGAGTAGTGGAACGTCTCGCCGGGATTGACGTGGATGAAGATGTTGTCGGCGTTGCCGCTCGGTGAGACATGAAGTCCGTGGACATGCAGGTTGGTGACCTCGCTCAGGGTGTTCTTCAAGGCCAGGTCCATCTTGTCCCCCGGCCGGATCCTGAGCGTGGGCGGCATGTAGCTGCCGTTGTAGGTGAGGGCCCACATCTTGTGGCCGCCCAGGTCCACCTGCCGCCTCTCCACGACGAGTTCCGCCCGCAGCAGCCCGTTGCGGCTCACCATCTGTGCCGGTTCCTTGAGCGGGGAGCCCTCCGTGAAGGACGGTGCCTGTGACGAGGGGAGCGAGTTCAAAGGCGTGCGGCCACTGGTGCAGCCACTCATCAGGACGGCGACGGCAAGGATCAGGGCGGCAGTGAGGCGAGGCGACCTGGACCGGTATTTCATCAAACCTCCACTTATCTACGCCATATACCGGATATACCTCACCATGAGTGTGTATCCGGCCACGGTCGGCGCGGCGTGCGATAAGCCGTCAGAACGACGAAGTTCACCTGCTGTCCCTCGGACAAGCAGCCGGTCGGGCCTTTCGCCCTGGTCCGTTGTGTGCTCGGGCCCCCTCATCGGCATGGCCGGTCACGGCCCGCTCGGGTACTTCGGCGGGGCTCTGCCGCGGGGCCCTGCCGCGGCGGGGCTCGATTACCGGCGGGCGTCAGCACGGTGGTTGGGGGTCCCGTCAGCTGACCGCACCGAGCATGGCGCTGACGCCGGCGATGATCGCTCCGCCGATCGCGATGGAGACGAACGAGCGCAGGAAGCCGGTGCCGAAGAAGCGCCACCGGATCCAGGCCAGGCTCACCAGTTCGAGAGTGATCGTGGCCAGTGCCACGGCGAGGGCAGCATGGTACTGCGGGATCAGGAAGGGCAGGGTGTGCAGCACTCCGCCGAGGAAAGTGCCTGCCCCGGTGATGGCTCCGCGCAGGTAGGGGTTGCCGCGGCCGGTCAGGTCTCCGGTGTCGGACAGGCCTTCGGAGAAGGCCATGCTGACACCGGCGCCGATGGCGGTGGCCAGCCCGGCGAAGAACGCGTACCGCGGCTGGTGCGTGGCGAACGCGACGGCGAAGATCGGCGCCAGCGTGGACAGCGAGCCGTCGATCAGTCCGGTCATGGCGGGTTGCGCCCGCTGCA
The DNA here is from genome assembly GCF_056270325.1 of Streptomyces sp. RLA012. Classification (NCBI taxonomy): domain Bacteria; kingdom Bacillati; phylum Actinomycetota; class Actinomycetes; order Kitasatosporales; family Streptomycetaceae; genus Streptomyces; species Streptomyces sp. RLA012. The sequence goes on from NZ_JBWDPA010000003.1 coordinate 131,514, forward strand.
GGAGGAACGAGCGCCTGTTGTCCTGGTGCTCGGACGGCCGCAGTAGCGTCACGGTCATGGTGTGTCCCTAAGAATTATTGTCGTCGGCGGTCATGGCTCTTGAGGGCGCCGGGGCAGGCAGGAGCGTCAGGGCGGCGCCGCCGGACGGCGGACCGTGAAGCCTTGCCGGGCCCGGCAGGACAGGGCCCGCCCCTGGCGCCCCGCCAGCGGGTCGCTGCCCCCCGTGGCGCGGTCGTGTTTCGACGGTGGCAGACCCTGACGGCCCCTGGTAGCGGCCGTAAACTTGAGGGGATACAACCCCGGCTTGCAGCTGGGAGGACGGTGCCATGGCACTCAGCACGCACGTCCCCGACCTGGCCGCGCTGGAGTTGCTGCTCGGCGTCGCCCAGAAGGGCAGCCTCAACAGCGCCGCCAGGGCGGCGGGGGTGAGCCAGCAGGCGGTTTCGGCACGGATCAGGGCGATGGAGGCCCAGACCGGCGTCACGCTGGTGCACCGCAGTCCGCGCGGGTCCAGGCTGACTGCCGAAGGCGTCATGATCGCCGAGTGGGCCGCCCGGCTGCTGGACGTCGCGGCCGAGGTGGACGCCGGGATCGCCGCCCTGCGGGCGGACCGGCGCGCCCGGCTGCGGGTGAGCGCCAGCCTGACCATCGCCGAACAGCTCCTGCCGGGCTGGCTGGCCTCCTTCCGCGCGGAAGGACGGGTGGGCGATACCGCCCCGGAGATCGTCCTGACAGCGATCAATACGGCCACGGTCATCACCCACGTCACCGAGGGCACCGCCGACATCGGATTCACCGAGGGCCCACGGCGGTCGGCCGGGCTCCACGGCAGAGTCGTCGGCCACGACCGGCTCACCGTGGTCGTCGCTCCGGACCACCCCTGGGCCGGCCGCCGCCGACCGGTCGGCGCCGCCGAGCTGGCCGCCACCCCGTTGGTGAGCCGCGGGAGCGGTTCCGGCACCTGGGACACCCTGGCGGCCGCGCTGGCCGCCGCGCTCGGCCCCGGCGCCTCCCAGGCCGGCCCGGCGCAGTGGCTGCCCACCAGCGCGGCAGTCCGCGCGGCCGCGCTGGCCGGCTCGGCACCGGCGGTCATCAGCGAACTGGCCGTCGAGGACGACCTGGCCACGGGCCGGCTCATCAGGGTTCAGACGCCGGAACTCGACCTGAGCAGGACCTTGCGCGTCATCTGGGACGGTGCCTCCAGCCCGCCCAGCGGTGTGGCACGGGATCTGGTCACCCACATCCTCACCCACCCCGATCAACGACTCGGCAGCGGCAGCAGGCGGACGCGCCGGCCCACGACCGGCCGCGGGCCCGCGACCGGTACCGCCCGCCGTCCCACCCGGTGACCGCGCCGACCGGGCCGGCCCGGCGCACATGACGACGGAACACGCGTACGGCCGCCCGCCCGCCTCCCCGGCCCGCCCGGCCCCGGAGCCGGCCCGTTTCCCGCTTCGGCGGCCCGACCGCTCGGGTGGCGGCCTCCCGCTCAGCACATGAGCAGTGCCGGCCCACCTGGGGCACTGCCCTCCGCCGGTCACAACGCCGGGTTGTATCCCGGCAAGCAAACGGCCCCTACCGGCCGGTTCCCGCGGATGTGAGTGTCGAGAAAGAAGGCCTCAGCCATCAAAGGCTCCGGCCGTCCAAGGAGGACGACATGCAGACGGTGACACTGGGGGCGACCGGCCTGAAGGTGACCCCCCTGGCCTACGGCACCTGGCAGTTCGGCGGGGACTGGGGGACCCGTGGACGAGCACGCGGCGCGCGAGGCGATCGGCTGTGCCAGGTCGATGGGCATCAACTTCTTCGACACCGCACAGGCCTACGGGTTCGGCCGGTCCGAGCGGCTGCTCGGGGCGGCTCTGGCCCACGACCTGCGCTCGGCCCGTGAGTCGGTGGTGATCGCCACCAAGGGCGGACTGCGCATGGACGGCGACCGGCTGGTCCGGGACGCCGGCCCGGCATGGCTGCGCAAGGGTGTCGAGGCCAGCCTGGAAGCACTGGGCACCGACCACATCGACCTGTATCAGGTGCACTGGCCCGACCCGGGCACCCCCATCCCGGACACGGCCGCCGCGCTCGCCGAACTGGTACGGGAAGGCATGATCCGCCACGTGGGCGTCTCCAACTACAGCCCCGCGCAGATCGCCGAATTCGCCACGGTGCTGCCGGTGGCAACCGTCCAGCCGCCCTACCACCTCTTCCGCCGCGACATCGAAACCGACCTGCTGCCCTATGCCGCCGCGCACCGCATCGGGGTGCTGGCCTACGGACCGCTGGCCCACGGACTGCTCGGCGGGGCCCTCACCGAGGACACCCGGTTCGATCCCGGTGACTGGCGCGGCGGCCATCCGGCCTTCACCGGTCCCGGCTTCGCCCGCAATCTCGACGTCGTCGCGGCGCTTCGCGCCTTCGCCGCCAATCGCGGCGCATCGGTCGCCGCGCTGGCGGTGGCCTGGGTGCTGGCCCAGCCGGCCGTCCAGGTCGCCATCGTCGGCGCCCGCACCCCGGCCCACCTGACGCAAAGCCTCAGCGCCCTCGACCTGACCCTCACCCGGTCCGATCTGGCCGAGATCGACCACATCATGGCCGCCGCGGTACCGGTCGGCGGCCCCACCCCGGAAGGCATGGCATGACCACCCCCCAGCCCCTGGCACCGCACAGCACCCCGGCCCGCCCGAGCGGCGGCCACCGCACGAAGACACCGGTGATCGCGTTCCTGGGCACCGGCCGGATGGGCGGCCCGATGGCCGCCAACCTGGCCCGCAGCGGCTTCGAGCTGCGGGTGTGGAACCGGACCACCAGCCGCACCGCGGCCCTCGGCCGCCTCGGAGCGTTCGTCGCACACAGCCCGGCCGAAGCCGTCGAGGGCGCCGGAATCCTCATCACCATGCTGGCCGACGGGCCCGCCACCGAGTGCGCCGCGACCGGCCCGGACGGGTTCCTGACCCGGTTCCCCGGGCTGATCTGGGTCCAGATGGCCACCATCGGAGCCAACTGGTCGGCCAGACTCGCGGTCATGGCCTCCCGGCAGGGAGTGACGTTCGTGGACGCTCCGGTCTCCGGCAGTCAGGGGCCGGCCGAGGAGGGACAGCTGCTCATCCTGGCCGGCGGGCCCGACCGGGTCCATGACGTCCTTGCACCCGTGTTCGGCGCGCTGGGCCGGGCCACGCTCTGGCTGGGGCCGGCCGGCGACGGCACCAAGGCAAAACTGGTGTTGAACAGCTGGCTCGTCGACCTCGTGGAAGCGACCGCGGAATCCCTGTCCTTCGCCGGCCGCCTGGGCCTGGACCCCGCCTCGATCGTGGAACTGCTGCAGTCGACCCCGCTCGGAAGCCCGTATGCGGTGCAGAAGGCCACCACCATGCTGGCCGGCGACTTCACCCCCGCGTTCGCGCTCAAACACGCCCTCAAGGACGCCGAACTCGCCGTGCAGGCCGCGCACGCCAGCGGCACCCGACTCGCGCTCACAGAAGCGCTGCTGCCCCGCTGGCGGAACACCGCCCTCGTACACGCCGACAACGACCTGTCCGCGGTCTACATCACGGCCTGATCGAGCCGGCGCAACGCATCGAGCCGGCGCAACGAGGCGCAACGAAAGGACGCACGGCGATGAAGACGAACGCCGCCCCCACCGGCCCGGCCACGCGGTGCGCGGCGGCGACGCGGCCCCCTGACACCGTCACCGCAGCGGCAGACCAGGAGGCCCCCGGCACCGCCGCCGCCCGGACGGCCGAGCACGGACGGCTGGGGCTGGCGCTCATCCTGGTCGCCGCCTTCATGGTGGTGCTGGACTTCAGCATCGTGAACGTCGCGCTGTCATCGATCCAGCATGAGCTCGGCGTCTCGGCCGCCTCGGTGCAGTGGGTGGTCACGGGCTACGCCATCGCCTTCGGCGGCCTGCTGATCCTCGGCGGCCGGGCGGGTGATCTCTACGGCCGCCGGCGCCTGTTCCTCGCCGGGATCGGCGTGTTCACCGCCGCATCACTGGCCGGCGGACTCGCCCGCGACCCGGTCCTGCTGATCGCCTCCCGCGTGGTGCAGGGCAGCGGGGCCGCGATGGTCGCGCCCGCCGCACTGTCACTCATCACCACAGGCTTCCCCGAAGGCCCGCGCCGGACCAGGGCACTGGGCCTGTACGGTGCCACGGCGTCGGTCGGCTTCGTCGCCGGCCAAGTGCTCGGCGGCATACTGGTGGAGTTCCTCAGCTGGCGCTCGGTGTTCCTGGTGAACGTTCCGGTGGGGCTTGCCGCCCTGCTGCTCGCCCCCCGTACCCTGCGGGAGTCGAGATCGCCGCGTGCCGGGCGGCACCTGGACGCTTCGGGTGCGCTGCTCATCACCCTGGCTGTAGGCACCCTGGTCCTCGCCGTCTCCCGGAGCGGCGGCGCCGGCATCGGCTCGGCCGGCGTGCTGGTGCCGCTCGCACTGTCCGCCCTGGCGGCGGCGGCATTCGCGGCGAACGAACACCGCCATGCCGACCCGCTCGTGCAGCCGGCGCTGCTGCGTCTTCACGGGCTGCGCAACGCCGGCGCCCTCATGCTGCTGCTCGGCCTGTGGAACGGCGGTGAGATGCTCGTGCTGTCCGTGTATCTCCAGCAGGTCCTGCACATGTCCCCGCTCGCGGCCGGACTGACCATCGCCCCACAGGGAATCGTCGGGCTCGCGACCGGTCTGCTCGGCGCCCGGTTGGCACGGCGCCTGGGCATCCAGCAAGTGCTGGTGGTGACCGGAGTCGCCGCCACCATCGGCTTCGCGGTCCTGACCCAACTCCCCGGGGGCGGTGGATCCCATCTGCCGCTCGCGGCGGTGGCGCTGGTCGGCTGCGGTACGGCCGGCATGGCATTCGGCAGCATGGTCACCGCCAGCACCGGTGTCGCCGACCGCGACCAGGGCCTGGTCGGCGGAGTGATCAACACGAGCCGGCAGCTGGGCGCCGCCATGGGAGCAGCACTGCTCCCCGCCGTCGCCGACGCGGTCGACCGCACGCGGCACACCTCCATGGCAGTCGGCGACCGAGCAGCCATGCTCGCCGGGCTGGCGGCGGCCGTCCTTGCCACGCTGGTGGCGGCGAACGCCTGGCGTCAGTCACGCCACGACGGCGTCGCGCGATGCGCACCACGGACTTGATCCGCTCCCCGGCGACCGGCGCCGCGGCCGCGCGAATGGCTACGACCTTTCAACGCCGAATCAACACCGAAACGACACCCAGGACGACCCCCAGAACGACACCCGGCAGGTACTGCGGTTCCCCGTGCCGTTCGCCCTTGCCGGCCGGTGCGGCCGGGCCGGCCTTCTCGAAGTGGCCGCACATGACGATCCCCGACGCCTGCTCCCGGGCCTGTGGTGCCCGCCGGCACCACAGGCCCGGCACCACAGGCCCGGGAGCGCCGGTCAGAAGGTCAGCTTCCAGCTGTCGATGTAGCCGGTGTCGACCGGGTAGAGGTCCTGGACACGGAGCTTCCATGTGCCGTCGGCCGGTTCGGCGGAGGCGTCGACGGTGTACGTCGTGCGTACGTCGTCGTCGGAGTCGCCGGAGGCGTTCTTCAGCCGGTAGGCCGTGCCGCCGGGGCCGACCAGGTCGATCACCAGGTCGCCGCGGTAGGTGTGGACGATGTCCACCGAGACCTGGAGGGCGCTCGGGGCGTTGCCGGTGCGGCCGGTCACGACGAGCGGGGACTCGACCGGATCGCCCGCGTCGGGGACCCGCACATTGCCCGGATTGACGAAGAAGTCGCCGCCGGAAGCGATGACGCTCCAGGCGAAGCCGGCCTCGGCCTCGGCTCCGGCTCCGGCTCCGGCGCTCACCGTCACGGTCGGGGTGAACTCCCCCGCCTCGGCCGGGATGCCGGAGATCACACCGGTCTCGTGGTCGATGGCCAGCCCGTCGGGCAGGCCGGTGGCCTCGTAGGTCAGGCTGTCCGAACCGCTGGTGTCCGCCGTGACCTTCAGCGTGGCGGGCTGGCCGACCGCGGATTCCTGGCTGGAGGGCGCCGTCATCGCGACGTGGTTGACGAAGCGCGGGCCGACGTTCACTGCCGCCCAGGTGTTGCCGACGGCCTCGTACTCCCCGCCGGACCGGCCGAACAGGTCGGCGGCGGCCTGGAGGGTCGCGACGCGGGCGCCCGCGTAGTCGGTGGTGGACGTCATGTAGGTGGTCAGCGCCCGGTACCAGACGTCCGTGGCGTTGCGCAGGCCGAGGCCGGGAACCGGCTCGCCGTCGTAGGTGGGGCTGTTGTATCCGACGCCGTTGACGGTCTTCTGCCCGCTGCCCTCGGCGAGGAGGTAGAAGAAGTGGTTCGCCACGCCGGAGGAGAAGTGCGGGTCGAGCCCTTCGGTGTCGGTGGACCAGTAGTCCTGCGAGAGGCCGTCCTTGGAGGGCTGGTCCATGTAGCGCAGCGGGGTGCCGTCGCCGTTGATGTCGATCAGTTCGCCGACCTCATAGTCGGGCACGTCGTGGGGGTTGTCGGCGAAGAACTCCACGGCGGCGGCCATGATGTCGCTGCTGCCCTCGTTCAGGCCGCCGGACTCCCCGTTGTAGTAGTACAGGTCCGCCGTGGCGCTGGTGACGCCGTGGGTCATCTCATGGGCGGCGACGTCGAGTTCGGTCAGCGGGTTCGCGTTGTTCTCGCCGTCGCCGTAGAGCATGCAGAAGCAGTCGTCGTCCCAGTAGGCGTTGACAACGTTGTTCCCGTAGTGGACCCGGGAGGACGAGCCGACGCCGTCGTTGGCTATGCCGTTGCGGCCGAACCGGTCGCGATAGAAGTCCCAGGTCTTCTGGGCGCCGTACGCGGCGTCCACGGCGGCGGTCTGGCGGTCGGCCGGGTCTCCGTCGCCCCAGATGTCGTCGGCGTCGGTGAAGAGCGTGCCGGTGCCGCTCGTGGCGCCGCCCAGGTCGTACGTCCTGTGGCCGCCGCGCTGTGTGTCGGTCAGTTCGAAGACGTCTCCGTTGCGTGTGCTGCCGAGGTCGACCTCGCCGTTGAACTGGCCTTTGCCCACACCGGGGTGGATGGTCTCGAACTCCCGCAGCTTCTTGCCGCTCTTCGCGTCGGTGACGACATGCACCTCGCGCGGAGAGCCGTCGTCCTCGACGCCGGTGACCACGGACTCCCAGGCGAGGGCGGGCGCGCCGTCGGCCGCCCAGACGACCAGTCGCGGTGTCCCGTCCGCCTGCACCTGCCCGGTGCCGTCCGCCCTGGCGGCGGCAAGCGCCGACTTCTTCGCCGTCGACGCGGCGACCGTGGCGTCGGTCGTCGGTACGGACACCGCGGCGTCGGTCGCCTTGCTGACGGTCCGGCCGGCGCCGCGCTGATGGACCACCAAGTCACCGCCGAGGACGGGGAGTCCGGCGAAGGTGCGCTCGTAGCGGGTGTGGACGGTGCCGTCGGCGTCCTTGATGACGTCCTTCGGCAGCAGCTTCTCCTTGGCGCCCAGCTTCAGGGCACCGGCGGTGGCGGTGGCGGAGTTCGCCGCGGACTTCAGCAGGCTGCCGCGCTGGGCCGGGGTGAGCGGGACGGGAGCCGCGCCCGCTCTGGGCTCCGCGGTGATCCTGGCCTGGGCCGGGGCCCGGTCCGGCTGGGCGGACGCTCCGGCCGCCGGTGCGGCCGCGGCGGCGATGAGGGCGGTCACGACGACCAGCGCACCTCCCGTGGCGCGCTGGGGACCACGAGGCAGTCTGGACCTGCGGGGACGTAAGGATCTCGGCACTCCTGCTCCTTCCGGCCGCCCGACGGCGGCCGTGTGGGAAAACCGGACGGTGGTGTCGGCCATCCGGGGAGAACGTGCGATGGGGGTCGTGCCGCACGGCGTGGAGATCTTCACATCAAAAGGTTGTCAATGTCATGCTCTAAACAAGCAGTTGTCTGGAATGAGGTCTTGCCATTCGCGTCCGAACAGGCATACGGCGAGGGCGACATGCGCCTTTACACGGCGTAAACAACTGCCTCACAGGTGTCTCCTCGGCCACATCGGCCGCCGGCTCGCGCAGAAGCGGCGGTGCGGCACGGACCCGGTTCACGGCGCTCGCCCCGCGCACCGCCGCCTGTGCCGGGCCTCGCGGACCTGGCAGTGCGCTAGCTCTGTTTCGCCAGTGCGGCCCAGTCGTGGGCGCGGTACTGGTCGATCCAGGTGTCGATCTCGTGTACCGACATCTTGTATTTCTCGGCGGCCTGGGCGCTGGTCGTGGGTCCGTGCAGGACGACGAGCACGATCCGTACCTTGTCCGCCGGTGTGAGTTTCTCCTTCGGCTTGTCCGGCAGGTCCTCGAACCGGGAACAGCCGTGTGCGCCGGGCTTGCCGGGCTCACCCGGCTGACCGGGGCCGCCGCCCTGGCCGCCGGCGTCACCGCCCGCGCCGCCGTCGCCGCCCTGGACTCCGCCGTTGCCGCCGGCACCGCCGTGGCCGCCCTGGCCGCTCGATCCGCCGTCGCCGCCCTTGCCGCCGGCGCCACCCGTGCCGCAGTCCGTATCGGGGCCGTCGCGGCCAAGGAAGTCAACGACCCTGGCCGAGTGGCCGGGGCCTGCCACGGCGTGGTGCGGTACGTGCACGGCGCAGGCGATGCCTGCGGCGAGTGCCAGTGAGGCTGTCGCCCGGATGAAGGGACGCTGCCAGAAACTTCTGGGCATGAGGGTTCTCCGTTCTTTCGGTGGGTGAGGTGTCGTCCCGGGCGCTGTGCCCCTGGGCGCCGCAGGTTGGGCGGGGCCGTTCGGAGGGGCGTGGGCCTGTGGCGGTCATGGCAGGCTGCCGCCCGAGGTGCCCGCGTTGCCGCCGGCGCCTCCTGCGCCGCCCTCGATACCGCCGTCGCCGCCCGCACCGCCGTCCCCGCCCCGGACACCGCCGTTGCCGCCTGCGCCGCCGCTCCCGCCCCGGACCTTGCCGTAGCCGCCGGCGCCGCCATTTCCGCCCCGGACCTTGCCGGTGCGGCCGGCACGGCCCTGCTTGCCGCTGTTGCCGCTGTCGGTATCGCGCTCTGGGAGGCCGGCGGCCCCGGCCCCGGCCCCGTGGCCGGCATCTGCTGCGGTGTGGTGCGGTGTCTGCGCGACGGCGGCGATGCCGATGGCGAGGGCCCGTCTGACTGTCGCCAGGGTGAAGGGACGCTGCCGGAGACTTCTGGGCACGAGGGGGCTCCGTTTCGTTCTCGGAGGGGCGGGGTGGAGGCCGTGAAGACCTCCACCCCGCCCGGGGTGGTCCGGCGGCCCGGACATGAGGGGCCGTCCGGGCCACCGGCCTGTGACGGCCGGATCAGGCTGCCGCCCTAAAGCGCGTCGCCACCGGGGCCGCCGTCGCCGCCCTGGGTGCCGCCGTCACCGCCGGGGCCGCCGTTGCCACCCCGCTCGGTGCCGGTGCCGCCGGGGCCGCCGTTGCCACCCTTGCCGGCCGTGCCGGTGCCGCCGGGGCCGCCATCGCCGCCCTGCTTGCCGGTGCCACCGGGACCGCCGTTGCCGCCGTCCTGGCCACCGTCACCGCCGGGGCCGCCCGTGCCGCCCTGATCAGCGCCGTTACCGCCGGGGCCGCCGTTGCCGCCCTTGCCGTTCGGGCTGTTGCCGCCGGGGCCGCCCTCGCCTCCCGTCTTCTTCGGGGTCTCTTCGGGCGGGTTGCCTCCCTCGTGGCCGTTACCGGTGCCGTCACCGTTGCCGTTGCCGTGCCCGTCACCGTTGCCGTTTCCCTGGCCGTTTCCGTGCCAGTTGCCGTTGCCGTTGCCGTTGCCGTGCCAGTTGCCGTCGTGGTCGTTGCCGTGATTGTTGCCGTGGTCGTGGTTGCTCACCTGGGCAGTGAGGCTTACTGCCGGCGAGGCCGGCATCGGGGCCGCCATCGCGGAGGAGGCCGGCAGGATGGCGACCCCTGCCATGAAAGCGCCCGAGGCGAACAGCGTCGCCAGGCGCACGCCCCGGCGCTTGGGGCGGGCATTGCTGTGGGTGTCAACGTTGCGGGTCATGGTTTCTCCTTCTGATGAAACGGTGTTCTCTGACGTTCCCCGGTAATCCGGGATGAGGGCCGGTGAACCGGCTGCGGTCTTTTCCTCGAACGGGGAGAGATCCCCTTCTGATGGAAAGCGGAAGATCCCCGGAAAAGAATTCTCCTTGCCGCGGAGCCTCGTTTTCCTTTCCGGTGAGGCCGCACTTCAAGTAAGCCCGATCGGCACAGCGCGGTCATGTTCCGGCAAGTCGTGACTTGACGCAGTCGTAAGCGTCGGGTAAAAGCGCGCAAAAGGCGCCACGGCGCAGCGGACCGGCCGCTTTCCGACCCCGGCGACGGCCGGGCTCCGGCAGCACGCACACCGTGACGGCACACCACCGCTCCCCCGGACCGGCCCATGAGCGCCCCGGCCGCGGCGCCCCAGGCCTGTCATGCCATGCCGCACGCAGGCACCGCACGACGCGCACGGCAGCCCCGCCGTGCGTGCTCCAACTTCCCTGCGCCTGACTGCGCTTGAGGTGACTTCACACAGACACTCGGCCGCCCTGGGCCGGGGGCGCAGTGGTGCCGGACGGAAACGGCATACGCCCGAGTGACCGGTTTCGTGTGACGGGTTCACGGCTCGCAGCAAAAAGCAGGGAAGGCGATCCATGTCGGCGGATCGCCTTCCCTGTCCTGCTCGGCAGGAGTCCCCCTTTTTTTCTCTGCATCCTGGAGGGACGGAGGATCAGTTGGGTCCGTGGTCGCCCGTGTCGGTCGAGGCCGGGTCGCCGCCGTACGGGTCCGGCGTGGGGGAATCGTACGGGTCCGGTGTCGGGGAACCGTGCGGGTCCGGCGTCGGGTACGGGTCGGGCTCCTTGGGGCACGGGGGGCCGCCCTTGCCGCCGCTGCCGGAGCCGCCGCGGCCGCCCTTGCCGTCCTGGCCGCCGCAGCGGCCCTTGCCGCCGCGGCCGCCGGCACCGCCCGTGCCGGCATCGCCCGGCGCCGTACAGACGGGGGTGTCGGTACCGGTGCCGTTGCCTCCGTCGCCTCCGTCACCTCCGTCACCGGCACGGCAGTAGTCGTCGTGGTCGTCATGACCCCAGCGCCCGTCATGGTCGTCATGGCCGTCGTGGCCCCAGCGCCCGTCATCGTCCTTGTGACCGTCGTGGTCCTTGTGGTCCGAGGTGATGACCGACGAGCTGTGCGCGGCCGGTGCCGCAAACGCCGCGGAAGCCGGTATCAGGACGCCGCCGGCGCCCAGGAGGGCGGAGGTGGCGACGACGACCAGAGAACGCGTCCAGATGGTGTCATTCATAAGAATCTATGTCCTTCTTTGCACGCTCTCACCGGTGTGAGAAAGAGCAAAAAACTCGGTTTTCACTGGGCGGATTCATGAGGCGCGGCCCGGGAATCCGGTCGGCAGGACGGCTGTGCCGCTCATTTCCTTTCCGGTGGGCCCGCACTTCCAGTAGGCCCGAGCAGCACGATGTGGTCACGTTCCGGGAAATCGTGGCTTGACACAGCCGAAGGTATCGGGCAGTCGCCCGAAAAGGCCGACGTCCGGTCGCCGACGGCATCGGCCGGCCGGCAGCCGTGCAACCCCTGTGCCGTGTGACTCGTCTTCATCACCGAACGGAACAATCCGACCTTCCGTACCAACTCGTCCCAACGGGGGAGCACATGAACTTGGCCCGCACCCGCCGCGGCACAGCCGCAGCCCTCACCGTCCTCATGGCGGCCGCTCTCGGAGCCGCCGGCGCCGGAGCCTCGAACGCGGACACGGCTGCGCCGCAGACGCAGCAACTCGCCTCTTCCGTCCTCGGAACCGACTACAAGATCACCCTGACCGCGCTGCGTTCACCGGAGGACGAGTACGCCGCCTCTGTGCGCCTGCAGGTCTACACGCAGGTCGGCGGCGCCTGGAAGGAGTCGGACCGCGTGACCGTGGGCGACGTGGACGGCTGGTTCTGGTACCCCCTCACGGGCAAGGGCGCCGTCTGCCAGTTCTCGACCGCCGGCACCGAGCCCGCCCCGCTCACCGTGAGCCTGCAGCTCACGCCGTCCCTGGGCTGCTCCGAGCCGACACACTTCGTCGTGAAGCAGGGCAGGGTGTATGCCGGCTGACCCCGAGACGCCCCAACCTGCTCACGCGACACCGGCACTGGCACTGGCACTGGCACTGGCACTGGCACTGGCACCCTGACGGTCACGCCGTACACCCCGGCCGTACACCCCGCTCCGCCCGAAGAAGGTCAACAGTCATGACGGCGGTGTTGCCTCGCACTTCGGGCGCCGGGGCGGCGCCACCTGGCTGAACATGATCAACGACCAGGCGGCGGGGCTGGGCGGAAGGCGGTGGCCCGGCACCCATCCGCTCGTCCAGGAGATGTCGACGTCGAGACGCTGTGCCGGGCCGTGCGAGAGGCGCGGCTCGGCATGGGGGACTCGTACTCCTGGGATCGCGTGAACAGCTCTCTCGCCCTGGTGATGTGGCTGGAGGGGCTGGTCAGCGCCGGCTCTTGATCTCGCCCAGCGTCTGTTCGACCGGGCCCGCCAAGACGTCGAGCAGACCGTAGCGGTTCCGCACCTCGCGGTTCGTCTGTTCGGAGAATGTGCGATCTTCCTCACCCACCCGCGCGATGACCGGCGCCACGTCTACACCATGTGAACCAAAGCGCCAATAGGTAGTGACGCGGCGCGTTTTTCTCGTATAAAAATCGATCGCATTGTTTTCTTGCATCTCGGCCGTTTGGACGATGGTGTCGTTCTCTTTCTGCCCTGCCTTCACCCAACGGGGCAGCTCGACGCCCCGCCAGGAGTAACCAGGCCCTCCGAAATTTTCCATAACGAGCCGGTCTTTACGCGCCAGGTTCAGGGTGGCGTAGAACGTCAGCTTGTCGAAATGCGTGTCGATGGGAAGCTGAACAACGGTTCGCGTGAGTGACTCGCCTTTCGCCTCGACCCAGTGTCCGAGGGGAATCCACGGCTGCGCCGCCACCAGCTTGCCGGGCTGGTAGACCTCCCTGCGGGTGAGCGGGTGCTTCTCCCGGTATCTGACCCATTGCTCGGCGCTCTCCCGCCACTTCGAGCGGTCCAGGTCCGTCTGGCTCACCGTCACGTCCTCCCCCATGGCATGGAACTCGGTGCCCAGCACATAGAAACTCACATCGCTGTGGTTCACGAGCTTGATGTCGACCGGCACGGAGAACGCCTTGCGGTCCGCACTGAGCACCGCCTTGCCCACGTTCAGCTGCACGAGAGGGGCGACCTCGCGCCGGTACGGCTGAAAGAGGTACTGGTAGCTGAAATTGGCGACCGCCACGATCGTGGAGACAATGAGTGCCGCAGCCACTCGCTTCGGAGTGGGGATCTCCTCCAGTCTTCGCCACACCTGGATGACAGCCAATAGCGAACCCACGCTGAGCACAATGGACAGTACCTTGTAGCCGACTCTCTCGCCGTCATGCCATGTCTGAAACGCGAGCAGGACGTTCGTCAACAACGCCACGCCGGTACTGATCAGCGCGACCACTCCAAAGTTGGAAATCGGCCCTCGGACCCAACAGTCCAAGACCGCGACAACACCCACGACCATGATGAGGGCCGCCAACATGAGGGCCGCTCCGGTGACGCAACCCGGGAAAGTCAGAGCATCCTTGAAGTCCTTGAAGCCGCACCAGCCCACCAGCAGCGCCGTCAGGAGCAGGACCAGCACAACCCATACCATTTCCGCCTGCGCGTATTTGGATTTCGTCAGGCCCCGTCGCACCATCACGTGCGAGCCGGAGCGGGAATCCGAGTCGGGCCCTAAAGAATTCGTCACATGATCACCTCCTGGCGGCACACCGGAATTCGATCATTATGCTCCGATGTGATCCACGCGGTCGCTATCCGCGCCGACGGGGAGGTGAGCTCGCGCGCGCTGGTGGAGTGGACCCTGGCCCGGATCGAGGCCACTCAAGAACCTCCGGGATCCCAGCGGTGCAGGAGATCGCGCCGCGCTGCGACGACCGGGTGGCGGTTCGGCGAACTTCGGCCTCCTGGCGGACACCCGCACGGCGACGAACGGGCCGAGCGGCACGGAACGGTGCGGGCGTGCCGCAATCTCGAGCACTCAGAACCAGAGGGCGTTCAGCGGTTTCCCGGCTCCGAGCCGGCGGCTGCTGGACGGCGACGGGTTCTTCGCAGCCCTCCCCGGGTTCGGGCACCGCACATCAACCGCAACTACCTGCACGTGGCCAAGATCGGTTGACGTAGCCTGAGCGCCGGCAAGCGAAGCAGGAAGGGGTGCCGGTCCACAAGCGCTGGCATCCCCTTCTCACATGTGATCAGCCGGCCAAGGGCTGCCACCGGTCTTCCTGCGCAGGGTCGATACTGCTGAGCCACACCAGGGCCCCACCGATCAGGCCGGGCTTGTCCCGCGTGGCCAGATCTGGGGCTTCCAGCATGTCGGCGGCCTCTTCCAGGTAGGTGACCAGTGTGTCGAGTTCCTCGCCTGGGGCTTCGTTGTAGCGGGACCATCGGCCCAGGTAGCGGGTCGCGGCGTCCAGGTACAGGCCCGAGGTGCTGTCAGCCGCGCCGTGCGAGACCACCGGAATCCAGGTTGCCTTCCACACGGTGATCCGGTCGTGCTCGGGGCGGTCGGCGTTGAGGGTGTCCTCGTGGGCCTGGGCGTCCGTCTTCTGCCGGTGGGCGGCGGCCACGGCGTCCAGGGGCATCAGAGCCTCACTGCCCGGAAGGCATCCCCAGCCCCAGCCGTTGACCCCGTCGTCACCCGCCGTCAGCAGCCACAGGACGCGCAGCTCGACGGGTACCCGAAGGCCGAGGTCGCCTTCCAGGGCGGCGATGGCGCCGGCGCGGAGCGTAGGAGTCGGGGGCGTTGCACGCCCACCTGCAGCATTCGGGATCGACCGCCGAGAGTGTCATAGCCCTGCTGCGGTCCTGGCCGCCGGTCTGACCGGCGGCCACCGAGCAAGGCGCCCCCGAACCCGCCCGCCGGTGGACGACACCCCGCAGGACTGGCACCCGAGTGGCACTCGGGGGCGCGCGGCCTGGCCGACGGTCACAACAGCTCCCGCGTGTCCCTCGTGGGAGGACGTCGTCCACAAGTTGCTTCGTTCCACCTCGTTTTCGGGCAGGGTGCCGGGTCCTTCAGGGCCGGGGTGAATGCCCGCTCCCGCGGAGCGGGGCAGGGGTAGCTGAATCGCCTTCAGGGCGATTCGGCGTCTTGCCCGAGGTGACGGCGCGTCGCACGGCGGCGATCAGCCAGGAGTTCAGGGAACGGTCGTCGGCCTCGGCGGCGGCTCGGGCCTGTTCGTGCAGATCGTCGGGGAGTCTCAGGTTCACATGCTTCATGGGACCATGATTGAGCTAGATTGGTCCCATGGCAAGGTTTCGGATGTACCCCACGGGCGAGCAGGAGCAGCAGATGCTGCTGCACTGCGCGCACGCCCGGTACGTATGGAACCTGGCCGTCGAGCAGCACTCGCACTGGTACAGGGACAGGAAGCCCGCGCCCGGTTTCGCCGAGCAGTGCCGCCAGCTGACCGAGGCCCGCACTGCCAGTGAGTGGCTGCGCAAGGGCAACGCGGATGTGCAGCAGCAGGCACTGAAGGACTTCGCGAAGGCCAGGCAGGCGCGGTTCACCTCCGGGTTCGGCGAGCCGGCCTGGCGCAGGAAGTACTGGCACGAGGGCTTCCGCGTCATCGGCACCGACCGCGTCCCGGAGTTCGACACCGACGGCGGCCCGAAGCTGAACGCGAAGACCGGCAGGCAGATCATGGGCCGCTCGGTGGTGGTCCAGAAGCTGAACCGGCGATGGGCACAGGTGAAAGTGCCGGGCTGCGGCTGGGTCCGCTTCCGCCTCACCCGGACCGGGCTGCCGCAGGCGAAGACGTTCCGGGTCACCTGGAAGAACGGGCAGTGGCACATCGCCTTCGCCGTCATTCCCGCCCCGGTCACGGCGCCGGGCAACGGCGAGGTCATCGGCATCGACCGCGGCGTCACGATCACCGCGGCCCTGTCGGACGGCCGGATACTGAACTGCCCCCAGCTCACCACCCGTGAGCGGGCACAGATCCGCAAACATCAGCGGCGCGCCGCCCGCGCACCCAGGCACAGCCCGCGCAAGACGACCGAGTACGCGAAGGCCGCCAAGCTCAAGGCCCGCGAAGCCGACCGGCGCAAGGACTGGTGCGAGAAGACCTCGACCATACTGGCCAGGTCGTACGACCTGGTGCGGTTCGAGAAACTGACCATCAAGAGCATGACCCGCTCGGCGAAGGGGACCACCGAGGAGCCGGGCAAGCGGGTTGCGCAGAAAGCCGGGCTGAACCGGGCGATCCTCGCACAGGGCTGGGGCCTGCTGCGCCGGCGCACCGAGCACAAAGCCCCCGGTCGGGTCGAGGACGTACCCGCCCCCTACACCAGCCTGCGGTGCAGTGCCTGCGGATGGACCGACAAGAACTCGCGCAAGAGCCAAGCCGAGTTCGTCTGCTCCTCCTGCGGCTTCACCTGCAACGCAGACACCAACGCAGCAACCAACATCGCGGCAGGACAGGACGGCGAAAGCCGCCCCGGGCACCAAACCCGTGCCGGAGGGACAACACCGCCCAGACAGCGGTCGAATGTCCGTGAACCTCAACCCACCCGGGTTGGAATCCCCCTCTTTTAAGAGGGGGAGGATGTCAAAGAGACCTCGTAATAGTCCTCGCGAAGCGCTGGAACGCTTCGGGAGTGCGGTCGACCAGGAGCTCGAACAGACTTGTCGCCCCGTCAGGGTCGGCACGGTCCGAGGGGAAGTCGATCGTGCCGTGGTGCCACTGATCGTCCGTCGTCCCCCGCCACAAGCAGGCCGTCACGACGGGCACGCCGTCCTCGTCGGTGAACGCCGGCTCCTCGACGAAGGGCTTGAAGGCCTCGGGAACATCGTCGATCACTCCCGGCCAGGGCTCGCCATCGTGGCCGTACGGGTTCATCGGCGATTCGTGGCCGAAGCCGCGGACATAGACCCCGGCCGCCGAGAACACGATGGAGTACTCGTCTCCCGACCCGTTGCGCATCGAGGCCATCTCCTCGCCTTCAGCCCAAGCGGCGTTGAAGGAGTAATACCGGCTCTCCCAGTCCGGGCTCAGGATCGCGTCGAGCATCGCAAGCGAGCGGCACAGGTTCCGCAGGTCGGCGATGGCGGGAAGCCGGCGGGCCAGGTCATAGACAGTCACGGGCTCATCCAACCGGACGCCTCTGACATCAGGCGCCCCCTGTCAGGCCTCACGGTCAGTGGCAACACCAGAGCCGGACAGGTCAACACGCGACAGTTGAATACGCGCGCTCACCAGTATCAACCCCCGAGTCTCAGGGCACGAGCTCGGATTCTCTTTCGCTGGGCGATGTGCGCATGTTTCGCAGTGGTGACAGGAAGTTCGCGAGAAAGCTCAGCGTCATGCCGACTGCGCCGATCCACAGTGTGGCTGTCGCCCCGAACACAGAGCCCGAGGCTCCGCCCAGGACTCCGCCCAGCGGAAGGCCGCTCCAGGACACGAAGCGGGCTGTCGCGCTCATCCGGCCCAGGAGCCGATCCGGCGTGAGGGTCTGTTGGAGGCTCGACTGAGCCACAAAACGGATGACTCCGCCCAGGGAAAGAGCCGCGAGTCCGATCGCCGCCACGTACACGCTCCAACCGGGTCGCGCCAACGGCATCAGGGCTGTCGGCGGACAAGTGACCAGTGGCGCGAGCCAGATGACCGGACCTTGTCCGACCCGCTTCGAGACCCTGGTCGCCAGCAGCGCGCCCAGCAGGGCACCGCACCCCATTCCCGACAGAACAAGGCCGATACCGAAGGACCCGAGGCCCATCTTCCTCTCCAGGAAGACCAGCAGCATGGTCTGGTACATGACCAGGAAGAGGTTGAATATCGCGTCCCCCAGTACGGTTGCGCGCAGGACGGGATGCCCGACAACGAACTTCAGCCCCTCCTTGATGTCCCGGCGCAATCGAGGGTGCTCACTCGGCTCCGGCTTCTGTTCGCGTCTGCGGATACTGATCGCGAGCAGGCCCGATACAGCCATCCCGGCCGAACTCGCCAGAAGCGTTGCGGGGGCTCCGACCCAGCCGACCAGTGGGCCTGCCACCGCCGGCCCGCTGATGCTGGTCACCGAGCGTATCGCCGAGAGTTTCGAGTTTCCTTCGACAAGACTGCCGCGTCCCACCAAGTGCGGCAGATAGCTGACGTACGCGACGTCGAAGAAGACGGTCAGTACTCCGTGGACCAATGCGACCGCGTAGAGCCACCAGATCGTCAGAAGGCCCGCCCACCACGCCATCGGTATCGTCAGGAGGACCAGCGCCCTCACAAGATCGGTGCTGATCATCACCGATCGCTTCCGCATGCGGTCCACCCACGCGCCTGCCGGCAGCCCGACCAGGAGCGAGCCTGCCGTGGTCATCGCGGTCAGTGCTCCGACCTGGAACTCATCGGCGTTCAAGGCCACGATCGCAGCCAGCGGCAGCGCCAGAAAAATGATGCGATCGCCCAGCTGGCCGAGCGCGGTGGCGGCGGACAGACGTCCGAAGTCCGGATCGCGTAAGAGTCCGAGCCGGGAGGGTATGGGCATGCGAGTCACCTACTGTCGGATGCGAGACGTCGCTCCACGGGCTTCACCCGCTGCGGCAGGTCGACCGCTACGGCAGGTCGACGCTGAACTCGTAGGCCACTTCTCGGCGCACGTCCGGAATGACCATGTCGGCGGTTTCCACCGGACGTCCGTCGGTGTCGTAGATGGTCCGCTCGATCTGGAGCACCAGGTCCCCGACGCTGATCCCCAGCAGGTTCGCCTGTGCCTGGGTGGCACGAGCCGGGCGCGGCAGTTCGACCACGGTCTCGGCGTCCACGCCGATGGAGCGCATGCGCTCGACCACCCCCTTTCCCGCGAGGGGGCCCCTCTCGGGCAGCACGATCGGCGTTCCGTCCGTGATGGCCATCGGCTCCCAGGATTCGGAGAGCTGGACGGGTTGCCCGTCGGCAAGGAACTCGTAGTGCGTGTTGACGCAGAGGTCTCCGGGGCTGATGGCGAGCCGCTCGGCGATCGCCGCGGGGGCGGGAACGCGCGCCTGGCTGTGCGAATCCCAGGCGCCGGCCCTGCCCCGCTCCTTCATGCCGGCGCGGGAGGGGGAACCGTCCCGGCGTTCGCGGTGCCGTGAGCGCACCATCCGCAGGCGCTCGCGCGGCCTGCGGACGTAGGTGCCCGAGCCCGCGCGTCCTTCGAGGAGGCCCTTGATGATCAGGCGTTCCACGGCCCTCTGTGTGACGTTGCGCCCGACCCCGTACTCCTCGGCGAGCCGCGCCCGGGACGGCAGGCGCTCCCCGATTCCCCACTCTCCCGCGAGAATTCGTGCGCGCAGCGCGTCGGTGACGGCAAGGTACGGCGCCTCTCGGGGCATGTGCGGCTCTCCGGTTGCTCTGCCGCGCAGCGGCTGATGGTTCCAGGCGGCGTTGGCAAGCTACTGCACCGGGTGAAAGCTACTGGAGCAGAAATACGCTCGGCGCTCATGCGGCGGGCGTGCGGGTACTCGTGGGGTGCTTGCCCGGGAAGCCGGGACGACCGCCCGACCCGGACCGCGGAGAGGTGACCGGAGCGGACCGGGCGGTAGACCGTCATCCTGAAGGCCCGGGTCCCGGGACCCGGGACCCGTCATCTCCCGGGCGGTGACCGGGTGAGGTGACTCCTCCCGCTGTGGAAGGCGGCCGTGGACGTCCGCTGTGCGAGATCCTCGGCCGCGGTCTGTTCACCGTCGTCGGCGGACCGCGGTGAAAGTGGTCAGCAGGAGCAGGGCGAGCAGCGAGGCGGCCCCGACGGTCGCGCCCAGCCGCAGTCCGGGTGGGTGGAAGGTACAGGTGAGGCTGGTCGAGGAGCCGTTGAGGGGGACGGCGAGGAGTCCGTGGTAGTTCCCGGCGGGTACGGCGGAGGCGTTGCCCGCCGCGCAGCGCCAGCCGGCGATCCGGGGGGTCGCGATGACCGCGGTTCCCGTGCTGCCGGCGGGGAGCCGGGCTTGGATGGTGCCGCCCGAGACGGTCACGTGGGTGGCGCCGGTGGTCTTGAGCCGTTCGACGACGGTGCGCAGCCGGGCGGTGTCCAGGCAGCCGACCGCTCCGTGCGGGACGAGGCTCGGCCGGTCCGGGGACAGTTCGACCAGGAGGCGGCCGGAGGCCGGAACCGTGCCGAGCCGCTGCATGGCGGCGATCTTGGTGGTGGGGTCGGACCTGAACCGCCCGGTCAGGCCGTGGGCGGAGGCGCCGCTGAGCCGTGCGGTGCCCCCGAAGTACGGGGCCCACAGGTAGACCTCGTTGCCGGCCGGGCAGTTCGCGGTGATCGTCGGCTTCGGGGCGGCGGTCCCGGCGGGCAGGGCTTTCAGGCGTACGTCCTGCCCTTTCCTGTCCTCTCGGGCCGGCGGCTGTCCGGCACTGGTGCGTACTGTGAGGCGGGGCAGGGTGTAGACCCGGGTGCCCAGCAGCAGTTCCTGATTGCGGTAGGGCGACGGTCCGTAGACAGAGCCGCCCGTGTGCGGGCCGGCGGGGGCGGGCGGCCGCACCGTGACCAGGGGCGGTACGTCCTGCCGGGAGACCGTCACCCCGCTGCCCTCCTGGGGGAACCAGTTCTGGTGCGGGTCCGGCGGGGAGTGCACCCGGGCCCCGACGGAGAAGATGACGTCCGTGACGGCGTTGTCGAGGCTCTGCAGGTTCCGGCCTCCCGAGGTCCAGCCGTCTCCGAGCGCGGTGAGCATCCTGATGAGGACGTCGGAGGTGAGGCTGCTGTAGTACTGGGCGCCCTGGCCGCCCACCATCAGTGGGTCGTTGCCGACGGTCTGTTCCCGGCCCGGTTCGGTGCGGTACTGGGGCCAGCCGTCGGCCTTCGTGATCGCCTCCGCCTGCTGCTGCTGCCGTGCGCCCCAGGGCGCGTAGTCGTCCATGCGCCCGAGCCGCAGCCGTTCGGCCACGGCCGAGGTGGCGGTGGCCTCGCCGAGCTGGACACCGATGAGCAGCGCTGCCGCGCACCCGGCCAGTGCCGTGCCTCGCGCGGTGGTGGTGAACCGCCCCTCGGCGGTGCGGCCGAGCAGGACCAGCCCGGCCAGCGCGCCCGCGACGGCGACCAGCAGGATCGGCCATACGAAGGGGCGTACCAGGTCGCTGCGGCTCGCGCCGGCGGCGACCAGCGCGAGCAGCGCGGTCGCCGCGCCCAGCGTGCGCCGGTCGGGCGGGCCGTAGGAGAGCGTGTGCCACGCGGCGATCACCAGCAGTGCGCAGAGCACGAAGGTCTGCCGGTAGGAACTGCCCTGGGGGGTGGCGAAGGCGTGCCAGGCCAGATGGGTCGGCTCCCATTGCATCGACAGCGCCATCGCGGCCACCAGCAGCGTCCATCCCGTGCGGACCCGCCGGGGTGCCGCCCGGTGGAACGGCAGGGCGAGGGCGAGCAGCAGCGTCGTGGTGCCCACGAACACGGCCGGTGAACCGAAGCTGTACGTCGCGGGCAGCAGCCGGGCCAGCAGTTCCTCCCCCGTCGCCGAGGCGAACCCGGTGAACCGGCCGGGTGGGGTGTGTGCGGAGCCGAAGTACACCACCGCCACCAGCGGTGCGGCCAGGCCCATTCCGAGTGCGAAGGTCACGCCGGCCCGGCCCGCTGCCGCGAGCTGCCGGCGGCGTGGCAGACCGGCGAGGAGCAGTCGCAGCAGCAGCACCAGGCAGGCGGCGAGGGTGGCCATGTAGGCGGTGTAGAAGTTGGCGATCCAGGCGGAGGCCACGATCAGGACACCGAGGGTCCGGCGCCGGTCGTTCAGCGTCCATTCGCCGACCAGGCACAGCAGCGGCAGGGCGATCAGGCCGTCGAGCCACATCGGGTTGTACGCGGCGTCCGCCACGCTCCAGCCGCACAGGGCGTAGGAGGCGCCCAGCACTCCCGCCGCCCACCAGCGGCCGGGGCGCAGGGCGAGCAGCAGCCAGGCCATGGCCGCGCCCGCGCATGCCATCTTCAGCAGGGTGATCACGTACACCGCGAGGTCGATCTGATCCCGCGGGAACACTGCCACGAGGAGGGCGAACGGGCTGCTGAGGTAGGTGCCGAGGTCGGGCAGGAAGCTGGTGCCGAACCCGGACTGCCAGTTGACGAGGAGACCGCCGTCGGCCCTTCCGTGCAGCAGGTCCCACAGGTGGGCGTGGAAGGGCAGGTACTGGTTGCCCAGGTCGTTCATGTTGCGGGTGCGCGGCCCGAAGGGGTAGCTGCGGGCGACGGCGCTGGCGGCGCAGAACGCTGTGACGGTGACAGCCGCCGCGAGGAGGGCGGCGGCCTGCCGGGGTCCGGTGGGCAGCAGCAGCCGCATACGGGTGCGGGCCCGGCCGGACGGTGGATCGGCGGGCTGGTCCGGGCCGGTCCCGGAGGGCCGGCCCGCGCCGGGGGCGGCCGTGTTCTTCGGCGTGGGGTGGGTTTCGGGCATCACGCGAGGCCCCTGGTGCGTGGGGTGTGCACCGTGCTGTGCGCACGGTCGGTTCGGCCGGTGCACAGGCCATGGGCAGGGGATGACAAACCAGTCACGGCGGGCCTCAGGTGTGTAGGACGCGTGGCGTCCCGCCCGGGGCTGTCACTCCCCGCGCGGCATCGATTCGCCGATGTAGACGGAGAGATCTTCGGATTGGTTGTGCCACGGCGGAAAATGGGGGGCGAATTCCGCATCGTCGTGCGGGTGTTGCGGAAGGAGACGTCGCCGGTGAGGAAAGGCGGAGCGGCGGCGGCATGGAGGGAACCTACCTCACGGGTAGTGCCCGGCGTGAACCGCAGAGCCCGAACGCCGCCCTTCCGTCCTCCGCCGGCGGCACACCGGGCACGGACGGACGTCCGGGAGACCCGTAGTCGCCTTACCCGCTGCGGCGGCGCCACCCCTTGCGCGAACAACCCGGCGGCCTCGACCCGCACTTGCCCCCGCTGAGCCCGCTGTTTCGCGGCCAGGCCATACAGCCGTACACCCGCGCCCGCGCCGGCGCCGGCCGCAGCATCTCACCGCCTGCCTCGCCCAGGCCGCGGATACGGCAGGGGCCGCCCGCCGAGGCGCCCTCGGCGGAACGCCTGGCGGGCGGCTGCGTATCACAACTGACGGGCGTCGCCGTCCAGTTGGGCCAGGAGACCGCGGGCCGCCTCGACGCACGGGCCGAGCCGTTCGTGCGCGCCGACGCCGGCCTCCGCCTGCGCGCGGAGCGGTATTTCGAGTCCGACGACAAGGTCGCGCGGCAGCGCCTTGAGCACACCGAGGAGCGGCAGTTCGCCCGCGCCCGGCGCCAGCCGCTCGAACATCGCCTCTTCCATGTAGTCGGGGATGGTGGGCACCAGCGGGGCGTCGCTCAGCTGGATGTAGCCGACGACGCCGGGGCCGAGCGAGGCGAGGTCGTCCGGCCCGGAACCGGACCGGACGATGTGCATCGTGTCGGCGAGGAGACGGAAGTCCGGCCGCCCGACCTGCCGGATGACGTCGAGCGCCGTGGGCAGGTCCGGGACCGGCAGGCCCGGACTGGGTTCCACCGTGGTCTCCATCCCGAGGGACGCGGCCTTCTCGGCGAGGATCCCGAACTGGTCGACGCTGCGGCTGAGGTCGGGTTCGAGGGAGACCGTGTTGATCCGCCGGACGCCCAGCTCCGCCATGATCCCGAGATCGCCGGCCCTGTCCCGGATGTCGGCTCCCGCGCGGACCGTCATGCCTTCCCCGAGCGAGATGGACACGCCCCGGTCGCGCATGGCGGCGATCATCTCGCGCCGCAGTGCCGGGTCGTCCCGGAGAGAGAACGGCGGATGGATCGGCGGGTTGTACGGGTTTGACACCAGGGCGGTCGAGATGTGGCGGCACCCCAGGTCGGCGGCCAGGGACACGAACTCGACCGGTGGCATTCCGAAGACGCTGAGAAGCTCGATGCCGAGCCTTTCCATCGCTCTCGCCCGCTTTCCACGGTCGGCCCCACCGAGATGAGAATCAAATTCTCACATGGTAGAGTAACATTCTCGAAAGTGGGGCCAGTGCCGAACGGCTGACGTGAACAGCTCACCGGGGAGTGCCGTGACATTGCAGCGGGTCGAGGTCGGGCTCGTCAGCACCGACGAAGCCCTGGTGGACTTCCTCGCCGCCGTGTTCCGGCTGGAACGGCTCCCCGTGGCCACGTCGGGCTCCGGAGTCGTACACCGCCTCCGGGCACCCGGCACGGTGATCAAAGTGATGGTTCCCTCGCGGCAGCCCGCCGCCGGAGCCGACGAGCCGGTCTTCGGTGTGACCGGCCTGCGCTACCTGACCCTGTACGTCAGCGATCTCGACGCGGTCGTCGAGCGCAGCGCGGCCCGCGGAGGACGCGTACAGCACGGCCCCATGGACATCGGCCCCGGCGTGCGCATCGTCATCCTCCAGGATCCCGACGGCAACGCGATGGAAGTGGTCGAAGGCGCCCCCTGATGCGGACGTGACGCCCGGCCCGGGCCCCGGATCAGGTCTTCTTGATCTGGTCGTAGCGGCCCAGGAAGCGCGGGGTGCCGTTCTGCACACGGTAGAGGAAGAGGCCGTTGAGCCAGTGGAACTCGTCGGTCCCCGCATCGAATGCGATGGTCTTGGCGAGCCCCTTGTAGGTGGACGCACGGAGCCTGCGCACCATGGCGCCCCGCTCGACCTAGACGTTGCCCAGCCCGCGCAGACCTTGGGCGACGAAGAACAGCGCGTCGTACGCCTCCACCGCGAAGTGCTCGACGGCGCGCACCCCGAAGCGCTTCTTGTACGCCGCCACGAAGTGCGCCGCAGCGGGCAGTGCGGCCGGGTCGACGTAGGTCGTACTGATCACCCAGCCCTCGGCCGCCGGGCCCGCCTCCGTGAGGAACGCGCTCTGCAGGACCGGCTCCGGAGCCATGCGCGGGCCCTGGAATCCGGCCTCTTCCAACGCACGGGCGCACCGGGCGGCCCGGTGCGGTGAGACCCCGCCGTACACCACGGCCTCCGCCCGGGCGGCGAGCACGGCGGCGGCGACCGGGCCGAAGTCCTCACTGTCCGCGGGGACGACATGGGTGGTGGTCGTGCCGTTGGAGGGCGGGAACATCGCCAGGTCCTTGACGATCTGCCAGCTGGTGCGGCCTGCCGCGCGGTCGTCGACGACGGCGGTCCTGCGGCTCTTGCCGGTGTGGCTGAGGTAGTGGATGAACGGCGTCGACAGAGCGTATACGTCGGGCCTGAGCTGGAAGAACGCGCGGGTGGTATTGGAGTACACATCGGCGGCGGAGGAGACGCTCACGATCGGCAGCAGGGCCTTCTCGTAGCGGGCGACGGTGGCCTCGGCCGTGGCGATGCCGGTCGGGCCGATGACCGCGTACACGTCGTGGTCCGCGACGAACCGCGCGGCCACCTCCTCGGCCCGCTCCGCCTTCCCGCCGTCGTCAAGGACCTCCAGGGCCAGGTCGAAGGTGCGGCCGTCACGGGAGCGGGAGTTGAAGTCCTCCACGGCCAGCCGCGCGCCCCGCTCCTGCGCCCGGCCGATCGCCTTGTCCGCTCCCGACAGGTCCGCGTGCAGCCCGACGACGTACCGGGGCAGCGGTCCGGATCCCGTCGCGCCGTCGCCGCCGGCCGTGGGCCGGGAGGCGGCCCAGGCCGCCAGTCCCCCGCCGGTCACGACCACTGCGGCCGCCGAGCCCAGCGTCAGCAGGCGCCGCCGCGAGAGGGCGGGCCGCTCCGGCGGCTGCAGGAGCGTGGTCGGCCCGGGGTCGGGCAGGGCCAGGACGGCGGCCGAGCGTTCCGCGATCAGCCGGGGCAGTGTGGACGGCAGCCAGTCGCCCTCCCGTCCGTCCGCACCGGCCAGGGCGTCCCCCACCTCCCGCGCGGTGGGCCTGGCCCGCGGGTCCTTGGCGAGGCAGCCCGTCAGCAGCGGGACCAGCGCCCACGGTACGGCGTCCAGGTCCGGTTCCTCGTGCACCGTACGGAAGATGACGGCGGCCGCGGTACCGGTACCGAACGGGCGGCGGCCGGTCACGGCGTAGGCAAGGACGCAGCCCAGCGAGAAGACGTCGCTCGGCGGGCCGACGTCACCGGCCCGCGCCTGCGCCTGTTCGGGCGAGAGGTAGCCGGGCGAGCCGATCACCACGTCGCTCGCGGTGAGCGCGGTGGCGCCGGTGGAGCGCGCGATGCCGAAATCGATCAGCCGGGGCCCGTCCAGGGCGAGCAGAACGTTGCCCGGTTTGACGTCCCGGTGCACCAGGCCCGCGGCATGCACCTCGGTGAGCGCCTCGGCCAGCCGGGCGCCCAGGGCGCGCACCGTACGCTCGGGCAACGGCCCGTACAGCGCGACGGCCTCGGCCAGCGACGGGCCCGGTACGAAGGCGGTCGCCAGCCAGGGCTCGCGGGCCGCCGGTTCCGCCGCGGTGACCGGTACCACCCAGCGCCCGGTGAGCCCGCCCGCCGCCTCGGCCTCGCGGCGGAACCGGGCGCGGAAGTCGTGGTCGGCCGCGTACTCGGCGCGGATGACCTTCAGCGCGACCAGCGCCCCGCCCGTCGAACGGGCCAGGTAGACCACGCCCATGCCGCCCGCGCCGAGCCGGCCCAGCAGCCGGTAGCCGCCGACGAAGGACGGGTCGCCCGGCTTGAGCGCGTGCACTCCCGCGGGCCCCTCGGAGTCCACCGCGCTCACCGCTACACCTTGGCGGGGGCTTCGCCGAGGAAGCGGAACCGGCCGCCCTCGACCTGGTGCAGGAAGATGCCCCAGCCGGCGAACGTGCCGTCCGCCGGCTTGAAGGAGAACTCCTTGGTGATGCCCTTGTAGCGGCTCTTGCGCAGCAGGCCCACCAACTCCTGCCGTTTCGGCGGCCGTCCGCCCTTCGCGGCCTTCACCAACTCCTGGATGGCGAGGTTGACGGTGTCGTACGCCTCGGCGGCGAAGTAGCCGGGCGCGGCACCGAAACGCTTGCGGAAGGCGGCTCTGAAGGCTGCCGCGGCCGGCACCGCGGCGGGGTCCACGAAGGAGGAGGTCAGCAGCCATCCCTCCGCCGCGTCCCCGGCCAGCTCCAGGAACTGCGGGTCGATCACGGCCTGCGAGGCGAACCGCGTTCCGTCGAAACCTGCCGCCGCCAGTTCGCGGGCCACCCGGGCCGCGCCCTGCGCGTAGCCGGCGTAGATGAAGGAGCCGATCCCGGCCCGCAGCATGTCGGCAATGACGGGCGCCATGTCGTCCGTGCCCGCCGGGACCACCCGGGGGTAGGCCGGCCGGCCCATGCTGCGCAGCATCAGGGCGTTGATCCCGGCGGACTCCTGGGCGTACGTCTGCGCGGTGCGGTCCTGGAGCAGGCCGGGGCGCAGCGCCCCCTTCTGCCTCATGAGATAGACGCTCATAGGGAGGGAAAGGGCCGCGTCGCTGGGGCGGCAGTGCACGAAGGACCGGTACTCCTGCCTGGTCAGGAGCAGTCCGCCGGCCGAGACGCACAGCAGCGGCAGCAGGGCCTCGTCGTAGGTGCCCAGGACCGCGTTGGCCGTCTCGTCGTTGGTCGGGCCGAGCACGGCGAGCACATCGGCGTCCTGGATCATTTTCTTGGCCGCGGCCGGCGCCCGCCCGGCGCTGCCGCCGTCGTCGATCGTCTTCAGGGTGAGCTCGAAGGGCTTGTTCTTGCGGGAGTTGAACTGCTCGACCGCCAGGCGCGCGCCACGCTCCTGTGCCTGTCCCGCCGTCCGCTGTGCCCCGCTCAGGTCCGCCTGCACTCCGATGGCCCAGCTGCCGGCCCGCGCAGCCGGTGCCCCCGGGTCGTCCCGGTCGCGCAGCACGGCCCAGGCCGCGGTTCCGCCCGCCGCCGTGAGCACCGCCGCTCCGGAGGCCAGCAGGAGCAGTCGCCGCCGGCCGGGTGACGCCCGCTCCGCGTCCTTCGGTGCCTCGGCGACGGTCGGCTCGATGTCGGGGAGCGCCAGCATCTCGGACGAGCGGTCGGCGATGGCCCGTACGACGTCCTCGGGCAGCCAGTCGAGCTGCCCGCCTTCGGGGACGGCGTCCTCGACCAGCAGCACCGTGCAGATCTGCTCGGCCGTCGGACGGTCCGCCGGGTCCTTCGCCAGGCACAGGTGCAGCAGCGTCAGCAGCTCGGTGCCTGCGGTGTCTTCCCCGGCTTCCCCGGCTTCCTCGTTCTCCGCGGCTTCGATGCCGGCCAGGTCGGGTTCGTCGTGGACCGTCCGGTAGAGCAGGGCGTCCGCCGTGCCGGTGCCGAACGGCGGCCGGCCACTCGCCGCGTACGCCAGCAGGCAGCCCAGCGAGAAGATGTCGCTGGGCGGGCCGACTGCCGCGCCGCGTGCCTCGGCCTGCTCGGGTGAGAGGAAACCGGGGGTGCCGACGACCAGGTCGGTGGAGGTGATCGCGGTCTCGTCGGCCGCGCGGGCGATCCCGAAGTCGATGAGGCGCGGGCCGTCCACGGCGAGCAGCACGTTGGCGGGCTTCACGTCGCGGTGGACCAGCCCGGCGGTGTGCACCTCGCGCAGCGCGGCGGCGAGCATCCGGGCCAGGACGCGCACGCTCCGGACAGGCAGCGGACCGTGGCCGGCGACCGCCTCCTCCAGCGAGGGGCCGGACACGAAGGCGGTGGCCAGCCAGGGCGCCGCCGCGTCCGGGTCGGCGCCGGTGACCGGCACCGCCCAGGGGCTGGTCACCCGGCGGGCCGCCTCGACCTCACGGCGGAAGCGGGCGCGGAAGTCCGGCTCGTCCGCGTACTCGGCCTGGATGACCTTGACGGCGGCCAGTGTCCCGGCCTCCGTACGGCCGAGGTAGACCACACCCATGCCGCCCGCGCCGAGGCGGGCCAGCAGCCGGTGTCCGCCGATCGTGGCGGGGTCGGTGGGGAGCAGACGCCCGCTCATCCGGGTCCCTCCAGTTCACTCTCGGTGAGACTCAGCATCTGTCCCACTCCCTGCTGCAGCGCGGCATCGACCTCTTCCTTGGAACGGCCCTTGGAACCCCTGCCGGAGACGGCCACGGTGACCTGGCCCAGCCGGCTCTGCATCCAGTAGTAGTAATAGGGGCCGCCGAGTTCGTCGCTGGAGTACTGGCCGCCCTCGGTGAGTGTGTCCTCGGCGGTGGCGTTGCCCAGCACACCGAAGGCCGCCCCCTGGGAGAGCAGTCCGGTGATCCGCTCGCCCTGGCGGAGCTGCTGGTCGGGACAGCGCAGCGCCTCTTCGAGGGTCTCGGCCATCTCCCAGCCGGCGTCCTTCGCGGTGCGGTGCACGGTGACGACGGCGGCGACGCGGATCGGGCCCTTGCCGTCCTGCGCGGGCAGTTCGCTGTAGCGGGTGAGGGTGGCGAGCACCGTCGCGGGCAGTGGCTCGCTCTGCCAGACGCAGTCCGCTTCGAGCACGGGCCAGAAGCCGGGGTCACTCTCGTACGGATTGCGCTTCGCGAAGCCGGGGCCCCAGTTGACGGGGGCCGCCGCGACGGCGCGGGCCAGCCGTTCGGCCTCCGCGCGGGTCTTCGGCGCACGGCCGGGATCGGGGGTGAAGCCCGTGAAGCCCAGACCCGTGGCGCCGGCGCTGGGGCTCGGGGCCGGGCTGGAGCGTGTGCCACTGCTCGCGGTCCCGTTCTTGGAACCGGACGGCCCGGCGGCGGTCCCGCCGCCCCCCGCCCCCGAACAGCCGGCCAGCAACAGCCCGGTGGCTAAGGCTCCGCAGCACAGCCACACCGGTCTCGGATACACCATCAACGTCCCCCATCCGCACGCGCGTTCCCGTCAGGGAGCGTATCGACTATGCCACCGGGGGGACTACGAACTGTGTCCATCCCCTCGAACTAAGGAGTCCTTCTGCGGAGCCTTTCAGGGGATTCCTTCCGCGGATTCCTTCTGGGGAGTCCTTCCTGTGCAGCCGACGGGGGCCGGAGAAGTCGGTGATCCAGGTGGCGATCCTGATGCGGGCCTCGGGCCCGGGTACGGAAGGGAAGCCGGCGGACGTACCCGACCTTCAGGACGCCTGCCCGGACGACCGCACTGCCCGCGAGAGCACCAGCGTCCCCGCCCCGCTTCGCCCCGAAAGACTACGGAGCGGTGCTCCCGCGTCCGTCAGCCGTTGCGCAGCCGCCCGCGGTACGAGGCGATCGCGGTCAGGGCGAAGACCAGCGGTGCCCCTATCCCCATGACCGCGAACGGTTGCAGTATCGACTCCAGCCACCCGGGCAGGTCCACGAAGAGCGGCAGCAGCATCAGCACCGTCAGTGGGATGAACGCCAGCATCACGGCGATGAACCCGGCCATGACGGCCCCCTGGCGGGCATTGCGCCGGTGGATGAGGACGGCGGCCTCGGGGTCCGGCGCCCAGTCCTCACCGCGCAGTTCCTCCCATGCCTCCAGCAGCACACCGAGTTCGCGCTCCACATGCACGTGCATGTCGTCGAGGAAGGGCAGGAGCACCTTGCTGCCGTCCCGGCCGTAGGCGTGCACGAGCACATTGGCCGCACCGCTCTGCATCCCCGCGGCCGGATTGGCCTCGGCCCTGATGTCCTGGATGTCCTCCCAGGCCAGCCGCCGCCGTCTGATCATGCCGCGCACATGGATCGCCTTGATGTCCGCCGTGGTGGAGCAGTTCAGGGTGGCGTAGAAAAGCCACCCCATGAGCACCACCCACGCGATCGCGAAGGGGTACGTGAACGAGGCAGGCAGGTCGTCGGCGGTCAGCATGGCCCCCAGCATGCTCAGCGTGGCCGCCGCGATCACCCACAGGAACGCCAGCATCCTGGACCGCTTCATCCGGTACTCACGCGGCAGTCCGTAGTCCCCCACACCCACCCCTTGCTCGGCAGCCCAACCGCCCCGACCACCGCCGGGGCACCATGGTGACGCCCCAACTCGCCTGTGCCGAGGGCCATTTGGGAACAAAGCGCGGACTTGCGGTTTCGAGGGCGACGCCTCCTCCAGCCGGTGCTTTTCCGACCGGACAGCGCCGAGGCCGCCCGGGTCGCTGACCCGGCCTTCGGTCACTCCTGAGCGCACGGCACCTCGCGCGGCGTTTCGGTCGAGGCCCGGGCTGCGGGCGACAGCACGGAGACCGCTCCCGTCATGGGGCCCGCCGTGGGGGGGCGGGTCTGACGCGCAGGTCTGACGCACTGTCACACCACAGGAATTCAGGGGGACTTGTGGAGTTGCGGACTTGCGGAGTGGAGGAGGAGCCGGTCTCGGCGAGAGTGTCGCCCGCGGTGTCGCGCCGCCGGACGGCGTCGTACTGCCGGAGGTCGGCGTCAGGGAGCCGGCTGGGTCACCGCGGTGTCCGAGCCGTGTTCGTGGACACGGAGTCCGCCGGAGCCCGAGCCCCGCCGACATGTGCCGTCGCCCAGCAGCGCCGCCGGGATCAGGGCGGCGGACCGCTGCGGCCTACCGAGAGGTGCGTTGCCGCGTGAAGCTCCCGGTAGGCCCCTGAGGCTGTGCAGCAGCCGGCTCCAGGGCGCGAGGACCGCCTGATTGGCCATGGTCGCCACCGCCCGATCAGAAGACGAACGGGCCTGGGAACAGTGAGCTGTTCGCCAGGCAGTCGATCGTGAGTCCGAAGATCACGACGCGCAGCGAGTACGGGCCGGAGCCACTGGAGTCCAGGCTGTCGCCCGGAGTCACCACGCCGGTGAGCGGGCCGATGGTGAGCGGCTCGCCTGCGTAGAGGGCCGGGTTGGCCATGTACCCGGTGAAGGTGGTCGTGTCCCCGTCGCTGTTCCTGGCGAGGACCAGGGTGGAGGTGACGGTGTCCGCCTGGACCGGGACCGGAACGCTGATCGAGGGCAAGGTGATCGTGATCGTCGCCGCGGTGCCGGCCTGGGTGGCCGTGAAATCGGCGGCGGACCAGCCCCAGGGTCCGCAAGAGTACCGGGCTGTGGCCCACGTCGGTGTCACGGCGCCCGCCCCGGGGGCCAGCGCCACGGCCGCGGCCAGCAGGGTGGCGGAGGTGGCGGCGATCACGGCAGCACGTAACTTCCGCGTCGTACGTTTCACAGGTCACTCCTTCTGCGGGGACCTTCCGTTCCTGACGTCCCGTCAGGTGTTTGCCTCATTGAGGCGCAGGGACCGCAAGAAGGCAAGCGGCACCGGTCCTGGCCCGCGGCGCTCACCCATGCGACCGGACGACTGAGCAACCGGGCGGCTGGGCGACCGGGCGACTGGGCGACCGGGCGACTGGGCGACCGGCTCATGCAAAACCGCCGCGCAGCCCGACGAGGCCGCCTCGTACAGGGCCGAGTGCGTGCAGCCGGCGTCGCTCTGCCCTCGTTCGGCCCGTACCGGCGCTTCCCGTCGGCGCGGACCGGTCCTGCTGGTCGGGTGCGCAACGGCCGGGCGCCCGGCCACCGCAACCGGCCCGGCATCGACGGCGGAAGCTGGAGGACGAGCACGACGGCGGCGCCGATACCGCCGAGGAGCAGGGCGACGGCGGCTTCGGGCCAGCCGCCCCTGCCCCAGGGAAAGGCGCGGTGACGGTCAGGCTGGGCGCTTCTGGTTGTCGATGTAGTCCTTGACGATGCTCAGGGGTGCGCCGCCGCAGGACCCCGCGAAGTAGGACGGGGACCAGAACACCGAGCCCGTGCCGATCCGGTTGATCCGGCCGGTGTACTCCGCGCGCAGGTACCGGGAGCTGACGCCTTTGAGGCTGTTGACGAGCTTGGACAGGGCGACCTTCGGCGGGTAGTGCACGAGAAGGTGGACGTGATCGTGCTCGCCGTTGAACTCGCGCAGTTCCGCGCCGAAGCCCTCGCACACGTCCCGCATGATCTCCTCGCAGCGTGTCAGCATCTCGCCGTTGAAGACCTCACGCCGGTACTTCGTGACAAACACCAAGTGCGCGTGGAGGTTGTGGATGACGTGGTTTCCGCGTCTGATATCGGGATCTGGTTCCCAGCGTGGTGACATACGCCAAGGCTAGTATGATCGAGTGAACTCGACCGGAGGGGGTGGCCTGGATGATCTGTGCGTACAAGTTCCTCCTGCGGCCCACCGTCCGGCACAGGGCCAGGCACTCGCCGAGATGCTGCGGGATCACTGCTCCCTCTACAACGGGGCGTTGCAGGAACGCCGTGACGCCTACCGGCACGTCTCGAAGACCACGGTCCGCTACGGTGACCAGTCGGCGCAGCTCAAGGACATCCGGGCGTTCGCCCCGGAGCGGCAGGGCCGCTGGTCGTTCTCCTCGCAGCAGGCCACGCTCCGCCGCCTGGACAAGGCGATGCAGGCGTTCTTCCGCCGCGTCAAGGCCGGGCAGGCGCCGGGATACCCGCGATTCCGTGGGGCGAACTGGTTCGACACGGTCGAGTTCCCGAAGGACGGCGACGGCTGCCGGTGGAACTCCACCCCGCACGACCCTGTCACCCGGGTCCGCTTCCAGGGCGTCGGACACGTCAGGGTCAACCAGCACCGCGCCGTGACCGGCAGGGTCAAGACCGTGTCGGTCAAGCGCGCGGGCCGTCAGTGGTTCGTGGTTCTCAGCGCCGAGCAGGAACAGCCCGAACCGCTGCCCGCGACCGGCTCCGTGGCCGGGATCGACCTGGGCATCGCGAACTTCCTCGCCGACTCGGGCGGCGAGTTCGTGCCCAGCCCGCGCCACGGCCGCCGCGCATCCGAGAAGCTTGAGGCAGCGCAGCAGGCCCTGTCCCGGTTCCCGCGCCGCAAGGCGAAGGACCGCACCGCCAACCATCAGCGCGCGGTGGAGAAGGTTGCCCAGCTCCACGGCAAGGTACGGCGCCGGCGGCTCGACCACGCACACAAGACCGCGCTCGGCCTGGTCCGCGCACACGACTTCATCGCGCACGAAGACCTCAAGATCCGCAACATGAGCAAGGCCCCCGCACCGAAACCCGACACCGACCGGCCGGGCTCCTTCCTGCCCAACGGGGCGGCCGCCAAAGCCGGGCTCAACAAGTCGATCAACGATGCCGGTTGGGGGGTGTTCCTGACGATCCTGCACGCCAAGGCTGAAAGCGCCGGACGGGAAGTGATCGCCGTGGACCCCCGCAACACCTCCCGGGAGTGCCCCGAATGCGGGCACACCGCGAAGGAGAACCGGCCCACACAGGAAAAGTTCCACTGCGTCTCGTGCGGCCACACCGCGCACGCCGACACGGTGGGCGCTCTCAACGTTCTACGGGCCGGGCTGGTCCGTCGCGACGCCAACCCGGCATAGCGAGAAGCCCCGTCCTTCAGGACGGGGGAGGAGTCACGGCATTGATCATCACGCCGATCACGGCAGCCGCTGCCAGTGGTGTGAACAGTCCCAGAGCATGGAAGTCGTCCCGGAAGTGTGACGCGACAACGAACGCCTCGCTCCGGACATCGTGATGCGGCAAACTCGTCCTCCACGACCTTCGTGCTGGTCACGTACATTCCCTGGTCGGAACACACGATCAGCCGAAGGCCGTGTTCAAGAACAAGCTCATCGTCGGGAACACGCGCTGCGCGACGCGGTGCGTCATCCCGTAGAAGCTCTGCCACGCCTCGAAGTCCCGGTCGGAGCCGGTGAGCCGCTCGAAGCTGTCGCGCGTGCGGGACGCGGACTGCGAGTCCACCAGCAGGCCGCCGTCCGCTCTCGGCGTGTACGAGGAGATCCGGCGCCGCCTCGTCTGGAACCGCAGGCCCAGGTCCTCCACGATCTGCCGTGGCAGCAGACTCACCAGATACGAGTACCGGGACAGCCGCGCGTCCATCCCCGCGAACGCCCGCGTCGACACCGCGGCGCCCCCGGTGTGGTCCAGCCGCTCCAGAACAAGGACCGCGCGGCCCGCGCGGGCAAGATAGGCGGCGGCCACGAGTCCGTTGTGGCCGCCGCCGACGATGACGGCGTCGTAGGTCGTGTGCGGCGGGGTGCGAGGAGCCATGCGGTTCTCCGTATCACGAGAGGCGTCTGCGTGGCGTCCACCTGAAATAGGCCATTCCGTTCCCTAGGGGCAGGTTTCGCGTCAATGTGCCGTGCGAGCCTGGGTAAAATTAATCATGTCCACGACAATCTGCTCGCAGTGGCGGACTCGTGGGAGAACGGGATACGGGGGAACGGGGAATGGACGCTGAGGCATGCCCGGAAGGTGCCTGGGATGTCGCGCGGGCCCGCCCGCATCCCGGTCTGTGGGGTCTGATCCGCCACTACCAGGGGGTCAACTATGCCCTCTCGCGCCCACGGCTCCGCCTGGAGATCCCGCACGACTCGGTGACTCTGTTCCTGGGCTTCGCCGACCCCGTCGAACTGCGGCGGCCGACCCGGCAGCCCGCCGTCGTGTTCCGGTACACCTCGCTGCTGGCCGGGCTGCAGACCGAGCCCGTCATCGGGCGGCACCGCGGGAAGGTGCGTGGAATCGAGATCAGCATGACCCCCTGGGGCGCGCACGCGCTTCTGCGTACGGACATGGCCGAGATCGCGCAGACCCACGTTGACGCCGGCGACCTGCCCGGCCTGCGCTGGGCGAGGCTCGCTGAGGCGCTGGCCGACGCGCCCGGCTGGCCCGCGCGCTTCGCGCTGCTGAACCGGATTCTGCTCAAGCAGGCCGACCGGGGCACCACGTGGGCACCCGAGACGGCACAGGCGTGGCGCCGGTTGGCAGCGTCGGGCGGTGCCCTCGCCGGCCCCGAACTCGCCGCCGAGGTGGGCTGGAGCCCACGCAAGCTCGCGAAGGCCTTCCGGGAGCAACTGGGCCTCACACCCAAGGCGGTCAGCCGCGTCATGCGGCTGCAGAGGGCCCTGCGGCTCCTGCTCGACGGAATGCCCCAGGCGCAGGCGGCAGCCGACTGCGGCTTCTACGACCAGCCGCACCTGGCCCTGGAGTTCAAGCAGATGACCGGCGGTACGCCCGGCGATTTCCTCGCCGCCCGCCGACTGGTGCAGGCCGTGCCCGCGGGCGATCGCGTCGAGGGCCGGGTGACCAGCGTCCTGCTGTCCTGACGGTTGGGCCGCGGCAGTTTTTTCCAATCCCGGGGGCGACGGGGACCTCCATGGTGGCTCGTGCACGGTCAACCGACCGTCAAGAGAAAGGGAACTCTCTTGCGTACGAACCGATGGAACCGCGCAGGCGCCTATGTGGCGGCCGCCTTCCTCGCAGTGGCCACGATGCTGTGCCTCGCCCCGTCCGCCCAGGCCGCGGCGGAGGCCGACGACCTCGGCTGTCCGTCCACCTACGCGTGCTTCTGGGTGGACAACTACTACGGCGGGACCATGGGCAAGGTCTCGGGCAACAACACCAACTACATGAACCTGTACAACAGCAGCGGCTGCGCCGCGTACCCCGGCACCTGGAACGACTGCATCAGTTCGCTCGACAACCAGGGCACGTCCTGCAGGGTCTACTTCTGGACCGACGCGAACTACGGTGCCTCCGGCGGCTACTGGCACAGCGTGGGCATCGGCGACAGAATCTCAGACTTCACCGCCGTCTACGGCGACGGCGCCTACAACGACACCATCAGCTCCAACCACTGGTGCACCGCGTCGTGAGCCGCATCGCCACAGGTGTACTCGCAGGGCTCCTGGTGGCGACGGGTCTGGTCGGCTGCGCGCAAGCGCGGCCGGCCGGCCCCGGCCGGGCAGGCCCGCCGTCCGCAGCCGAGATCGACCTCGCCACCCGGTCGGGCAGTTGGCCCGAGACGGAGAACGTGCTGCAGAACACCGTCAACCGGCTGGACAACCAGTGCCTGCGGACGGCCGGTTTCGAGGCCCCGGCCGCGCCGGCCGTGCGGACCCCCGTCCCCGAGGACGACAAGTCGGCCGTCCGCATGAAGCAGCGCGAGTCCAACGGCTACGGCATCGCCACCCCGCCCGCCGCCTCCACGCTCCCGGCCGCCGAGAAGTACGGGAGCACGCTGTCCGCCGCTGACCAGGCGCGGTACGTCGCCGCTCAGTTCGGCGACGGCCGGCCGACGGCGACCGTCGCCCTGATCGCACCGGCCACCGCCGAAGTCCCCAGCGCGGGCTGTGCCGCCACCGCCCGCCGCAAGGTGGCCGGTGACGTCCGTACATGGGCCAGGCTCGGTTACGTACCGGATCTACTGGACACCCGGCTTTCCTTCCAGGCTGTCGGCGACACCCGTTACAAGGCCGCACTCGCCTCGTGGCGTACGTGCCTGAAGACGCGAGGCTTCGACTACGCCTCGCCCGAGGCGGCACAGGGGGCGCTGAGGAAGGAGTACGCGAGCACCGGCCGTACCGCCGGGTTCAAGGACCGCGAGATCGCCGTCGCCGTGGCGGACGGGACGTGTGCCGCGACCGCACGGCTGTCCGCCGTATCGCTCAAGATCCGGCGGTCATTGGTAGCCCGGCTGCCTGCCGACCAGCTCGCCCTACTGAGGTCGCTGAACGCCGATCGCCGGGCCGCCCTCGCCCGCGCCCGGGCGTTGCCGGACGCGAGCGGAGAGGGCGGATAGAGCGGATGGCCGCCTTGGGCTGGGGCAGCGCGGCCAGCACTGGCCGGAGCCGTCCGGCATCGATGCGGCCACGGTTGAGGGCCTCGTACAGGGCGCCGTGGCCCCGGCGGTGTTCGGCCAGCAGCGTCAGGTCGACGACCGGCGACGTCACCGGCCGGGCGGTCAGACACGCATAGAAGTCGTCCCGGAAGTGTGACGCGACAACGAACGCCTCGCTCCGGACATCGTGATGCGGCAAACTCGTCCTCCACGACCTTCGTGCTGGTCACGTATATTCCCTGGCCGGAACACACGATCAGCCGAAGGCCGTGGCCATGTCCGGTGAACCACCATCCGAGCGATCAAGTTCGGGGCATCGTTCGAGGCCAGACCATAAAGAACAAGCTGAGAAATGTGGTTCATGGGGCCCTTCTCCGCTCCGCGCCCCGGGGCGGTGCCGACCGACCATCCAGGAGACCGCAGGGCTGGCTTTCCGGTCGCCGTGGAGCCTTCGAGGCGCCACGGACGGAGACCGCAACGCTGCCGGGCGCAGCCAGGAGGCCTCCGAGTCTTCAGGGCGTGCCTTCCCCGGCCGCCGGGTGGGCGGTGACCCATCCGGGCAGGGGCTGCCTCCTGGACCGGTAGACGCGGGCCAGGGCGTCGCGGGCCTGGACGGCGCCGTCCTGTGTGATCCGGTGGAAGCGGCGGCGCGGACGCCCGGCCTTCTCGTGCACGGCCGGGTCCTCCCAGGTGCTGTCCACCCAGCCTGCCCGCTCCAGGCGGGCGAGGATCGGATAGATCGTGCCCGACGGCAATCCCGCCAGCTCGCACAGCTCAAGGCCGTACCGCTGCCTGGCGGGGTCCTCCAGCAAAGCCCGCAGCACCAGTTGAGTCTGCAGGGTCATACGCGGCACGCCCATGCCCACACCCATACTTGTACTCTACATAGGCCGCATAAAGGCTGCCCGGGGAAAGGGGCACCCCCGCGACGCCCCGCAATCCTTGTGAGTTTCCTTTTCAAACTCACCAGTATTATGACAGTACCCGTATGGCCCGCATGGCAGGTCCGGAGGCATTCGATGCACCACCAACACGCCGGAACCGGCTCACTCCTCGTGACGTTCTTCGTCTTTCCCGGGGTCCGGCTGCTGGATGTGACCGGCCCGATCGAGGTGTTCACCTCGGCGAACGAATTCGGCGGCCGCTACCGGCTGAACATGGTGTCGGCCGACGGCAACGACGTGACGACCTCGGCGGGCACCCGTCTCGGCGTCGACATGGCCGTCGAGGACGCGCACGGGACCAGCGACGTTCTGGTGATCCCGGGGGGTCCGGGCTGGGACCGGCTGATCAAGGACGACGCGCTGCTGGACATGGTGCGGAAGCTCGACGCGCACTCTCGTTGCACGGCTTCCGTCTGCACCGGCGCCTTCCTGCTGGCCGCCGCCGGCCTTCTGGACGGCCGGAGCGCCGCCACCCACTGGCGCCACTCACGCCAGCTCGCCCTGCGTTTTCCCACCGTCCAGGTCAAGCCCGACGCGATCTTCGTCCGGGACGGCAAGGTGATGACCTCGGCCGGAGTCAGCGCGGGCATCGACCTCTCACTGGCTCTCGTGGAAGAACACTATGGGGCCGAAGTGGCCCGCGCGGTGGCCAAGGACATGGTGGTCTTCATGCAACGGCCCGGCGGGCAGTCCCAGTTCAGCGTTCGTTCCCGTGCTCCGCACACTCGCCAGGAGATGCTTCGCCGGGTGCTGGACGCCGTCGCGGAAGACCCCGGTGCCGACCACACACTGTCCGCCATGGCCCGCAGGGCCGGTGTCAGCTCCCGCCACGTGACCCGGCTCTTCTGCGACGAGGTGGGCACGACACCGGCCCGGTACGTGGAGCAGATCCGGCTGGAAGCGGCGCAGGCGATGCTGGAGACCGGCGACGACCCCCTGGCCGTGGTCGCCCGCCGCACCGGGTTCGGCTCCCCCGAGTCGCTGCGCAGAGCGTTCGTACGGAATCTCAAGGTGACTCCGGGCGCGTTCCGGGCGCGGTTCCACACCACCGGAGTGGCGGACGCCGAAGCACCTGCGGTGCCGGCCGAGCCGGCACTCGCGGCAGACACGGCCGGCACCGTGGCCGGTCCCCGGAGCACGTGAGCCCGGCCGGTCCCGGCGGCGCGGAGCCGCGATCAGCGAACGGCCTTTGGGGGTGAACGCTACGAGCCGGGCCGTGCCCCGCGTTCTGGCGCTCGGAGGCGACGGAGACCGGTCCCTCCCGCAAGTGGCGGACCGCGTGAGTCCGCCGGGGCGCAGCGGACCGCGGTGAGCGGGTCGACCGCCCCGGCACCATGGAGATGATCCGCTTCGTCTTCCCCGGCGGGCCGGTACCCCGGACCCTTGCTCGGTGGCATGCGGTGCGCGGTGGATCGTCCGCCCCGGCCCGGCGGCCGTTCGTGGCCGGCGGCCGTTCGGGAGCCGCCGCGCCGCCCGTCGGTCCTGCCCCGGTCCTGCCGTGGCCGTCAGGCGAAGGCCCGCCGGACGAGGTCTTGCTGTTCGGCGGTGTGACGGCGGGCGGACCCGACCGCCGGAGCGGAGGCGGCCGGCCGGCTCACACATCCCACAGGGACGGGGATCAGGGGGTCGACGCGGGGTCCGACAAAGGTCCACGCGCCCTGGTTGGCCGGCTCCTCCTGGACCCATCGCACGTCGACGCCGGACGGATACCTGGACAGTTCCGCCCGCAGTTCGTCAGCGGGAAACGGGTACAGGCGCTCCAGCCGGACGAGGGCGGTCCCGTCCCGTCCCGAGGCGCGCCGGTGCGCTTCCAGGTCGTAGAAGACCTTGCCCGAACACAGCAGTACGCGCTCGACCCGGGCGGGGTCCTGTGTGGTGTCCGGGACGACCGGGCGGAAGGAACCGGCGGTGAACTCCTCCAGGCCGGAGACCGCGGCCTTCGACCGCAGCATGGACTTGGGGGTGAAGACCACCAGCGGCCTGCGTCGCGCGTCGAGGCCCTGTTCCCTGAGCAGGTGAAAGTAGTTGCTCGGCAGCGAGGGGTTGGCGACGGTCATGTTGTCGTCCGCGCACAGCTGCAGGAAGCGCTCCATGCGGCCGGAGGAGTGGTCCGGTCCCTGCCCCTCCAAGCCGTGCGGCAGCAGCAGCGCGACGCCCGATCGCTGCCCCCACTTCTGCTCCGAGGAGGAGATGTACTCGTCGACGACCGTCTGGGCGCCGTTGGCGAAGTCGCCGAACTGCGCCTCCCACAGCACCAGGGCATCCGGCCGGGCCAGCGAATAGCCGTATTCGAAGGCGAGCACGGCGAGTTCGGACAGGAGGGAGTCGTAGGGCTCGAAACGTGCCGCTTCCGGGCCGAGCGAGTTCAAAGGAGTGTGGTGCCGGCCCGTGCTGCGGTCGGTGAGGACGGCATGCCGTTGGCCGAAGGTGCCTCGGCGGGAGTCCTGCCCGGACAGCCGTACCGGCACTCCGTCCAGAAGCAGCGATCCGATCGCGAGGGCTTCCGCGGTGGCCCAGTCGACGTTCCCGCCGTCGAGCATGGCCGCCCGCCGCCGTAGTTGCGGGAGCACGCGCGGGTGCGGGGTGAAATCCCGCGGCAGGTCGGTCTGGGTGCCCAGGACGCGCCGCGCTGTCGCCTCGGCGACGGCTGTCACGGCCCGGCGGGCCGGGGGATCCGCGACGGCGCGGGCCGGAAGCGGCTCGTGGCCGGGCGAGGACGCCCCGGCGGTCTCGGCGAAGGCTCGCTGGAGCTGGTCCCGGTAGCCCTGCCGGGCACGTTCGGCTTCCTGCTCGTCGATGTCGCCCGCGCTGTGCAGCGACTGCGCGTACAGCTTCCGCACGGACGGCCGTACGGCGATGCGGTCGTACATGGCCGGCTGTGTGATGGAAGGGTCGTCGACCTCGCTGTGCCCGTGGCGCCGGTAGCAGACCAGGTCGACGACAACGTCCTTGTGGAACGCCTGCCGGTAGTCGAAGGCCAGCCGTGCCGCCCGGACGACCGCTTCGGGATCGTCCCCGTTGACATGGAGGACAGGGGCCTCGACGGTCCGCGCGACATCGGTGGCGTACGCACTCGACCGGCCGCCGGCGGATGCGGTGGTGAACCCCAGCTGGTTGTTGATGGCCACGTGGACCGTGCCGCCGGTGCCGTAGCCCGGCAGTTGTGACATGTTCAGCGTTTCGGCGACCACTCCCTGCCCCGCGAGGGCGGCGTCGCCGTGGACCACCACGGGCAGCACGGACAACCGGCCGTGGCCGTCCTCCGTAAGATCCTGCCGCCCCCGCACGACGCCCTGCGCCACCGGCCCCACGATCTCCAGGTGCGAGGGGTTCGCCACCACGGAGACGGCAATCGCGTGACCGTCCGCGGTGTGAAAGGTGCCGGCGGCCCCGAGGTGGTACTTCACGTCGCCGGAGCCCTGCGCGGAGCGGACGTCGACCGTGTCCTCGAACTCGTCGAAGATCTGGGCGTAGGGCTTGCCCACGATGTTGGCGAGCACGTTCAGCCGGCCGCGGTGCGCCATTCCGACGACCACCTCACGCATGTCCAGCCGCGCGGCGCTCTCGAGCAGCGCGTCCAGCAGGACGATCGCCGACTCCCCGCCCTCCAGCGAGTACCGCTTCTGCCCGACGTACTTGGTGTGCAGGAACGTCTCGAACGCCTCGGCGGCGCCCAGCC
Source organism: Streptomyces sp. RLA012 (assembly GCF_056270325.1). NCBI lineage: Bacteria > Bacillati > Actinomycetota > Actinomycetes > Kitasatosporales > Streptomycetaceae > Streptomyces > Streptomyces sp. RLA012. Next base: position 173,457 of record NZ_JBWDPA010000003.1, read on the forward strand.
GGTACAGAATCCGCAGTTGCTCGGCGTGTCCCGGGCGGGGCTGCGAACCCTCCACGCGCTGCTGGATCCAGAGCCGCTCCTGCGGATTGCGGATGTGCATGTACTCGACGCCCGTGGTGCCGCAGTACGCGTCGCGAAGCGTGCTCAGAACCTCGCGCAGTGTCATCTCCTGGCGTCCGGCGAAGCCGTCGACGAAGAAGGTGCGCGCGGCGTCCGCGGCGTCGAGGCCGTGCCCCGAAGGCTCCAGGTCCGGGTGGCCGGAGGACGGCTCCGCGGAGAGGGGATTGGTGGCGGCCGCCATGTGCCCGCGGACCCGGTACGAGTGGATCAGGGCCGCGACGCGGACCGCCTTGGCCACCAGGCCGGCGTCCCCCTCGTGCGCTGTTTCTCCGGCATCCCCGGGCGCGGCCTCGTGCGTCGCCGCGGACGCCCGGAAGTAGTCCCGCCAGACCACGTCGACGGAACCGGGATCGCGGAGATACCGCTCCCGGAACTCCTCGACGAGCCACTCGTTGATGCCGAATTCCACCTGGTGCGAGACCGAGGGAGCACTGCCTGATCGTGAAGCCACGGCGTAGAACGCCTTCTTTCCACTTACGGAGACCATCGCGGGCGGCGTGGCCGACCGGTCCAGCCGCCGCTCGGGCCGAGGCGGTCCGCGGCGACGAGGACCGTGGACCTCGTCCGCGCCTTCGAGGTTACGAGGGTTCCTCGGCACGGTGGGATGCGCGAGCGGGCCAGGACTGCGGCAGATCGGGACGTCGCCGTCCGTGGTCCAGCCCGGTGCGCACCGCAGTTGCCGGTAACCGCCGGTGGACACCGTGCGGGAGTTCAGGTTCGGGCGGCGCCCCCCGTCACGTCCTGATGTGAGGGTGTTGTGGCGCATGCCTTTGTACGGCAGGAGCGGGAGGCGCCCATAGCCTCGTGAGGCCAACGGGTCGACGGACTTGGCCGCGACCCTCGATCTGTTGGGCTTGGGCCACCGGTCGGCCGGTTCACGACGGTGATTCCCAAGACGAGGAAAGAGGCGTTCCACGCCGTGACAGTCCACCCCTGCAGTGCCCGAGCCGTCCCGACCGAGGGCGGCATGGACCCGGGGCTCTCCGTCCTTGCCCGTTCCTCACCCCTTGCCCGTTCCGCGCCGCCCACGGCGAACGCGACAGGCCGTCCGCTGTTCGGCCCCAGCTGGTTCGCGTCCGTCATGGGCACCGGCATCGTCGCCAACGCGGCGGTCACCCTGCCCCGGAGCTTCCCCGGGCTGCGGACCGCCGCCACGGTGGTCTGGTCGGGGGCCGCGCTGCTGCTCGTCGTACTGACGGTCGGCTACGTCCGGCAGCGGGCGCTGCGGCTGCACGCCGCCGATCCGATGCAAGCTCAGTTCTTCGGCGCGCCGGCCGTGGCGCTGCTCACGGTGGGCGCCGGGGCGCTGCAACTCGGCGGGCCGGTGATCGGGGCGCGGGCCGCGCTGGACGTGGACTGGGCGCTGTGGTCGCTCGGTACCGTACTCGGTCTTGTCACGGCCTGTGCGGTGCCGTACCTGATGGTCACCCGGCACCGCTTCGCACCGGACGCGGCGTTCGGCGGCTGGCTGATGCCGGTGGTACCGCCGTTGGTCTCAGCCACGACGGGCGCGCTGCTCGTCCCGCACCTGCCCGCCGGGCAGCCGCGGCTGGCTCTGCTGCTGGGCTGCTACGCGATGTTCGGGCTCGGCCTGGTGGCGGCGCTGCTGGTGCTGGCCATGGTCTACAGCCGCCTGGTGCACCATGCCGCGCCCACCGGTGCGACGGTGCCCACGGTGTGGATCGGTCTGGGGGCGCTGGGCCAGGTCGTGACGGGGCTGGGTGCGCTGGCCACAGCGGCGCCCAGCGCGCTGCCCGCGCCGTACGTGCACGGCACGGCGGTCTTCGCGCTGCTGGGCGGAGTGGGGGTGTGGGGCTTCGCCATGCTGTGGCTGGCACTCGCCACGGCGCTGACCGTACGGGAGTTCCGAGCGGGGCTGCCCTTCGCGCCCACCTGGTGGTCTTTCATCTTCCCCCTCGGCGCCTGCGTCACCGGCACCGGCGCCCTCGCCGCCCGTACCGGCTCGCAGATGTTCGTCTGGGCCGCCGTCGTCCTCTACAGCCTGCTCGTCGCCGCCTGGGCCGTGGTGGCCTACCGCTCACTGCGCCACGCCGCCGCGCACGCGGGCGGGCCGGAGAGCCGGGCGTAATCCATCGCCCCGGCGCTGTTCCTGAGGTTGCGACGGCGTCGGCCTGTGGCGCCGGCTCCACCGCGGCGGCATCGATCCCCCAGGTCAGGAATCCGACATCCCATGGCCTCCCGGTGCCCGCCACGATCGGCGCCGGGGAGAGGGGGTCACTCGCTGCCGGGCGGGCCCGGATGTTCCATGCGGGAGAGCCACGTCGTGAGCAGTGTTTCGAGCGTCTCGGCCTCGGTGGGGGTCAGCAGGTCCAGCAGGCGGCGTTCGTTGTGCATGTGGTCGGTGAACGCCCGGTCGATCAGTTCGCGTCCGGGGCTGGTGAGGGCGACGATCCGGCCACGCTGGTCGTCGTCGGAGCGGCGGCGGGTGACGAGTCCGGCTCGCTCCAGGCGGTCGATCCTCTTCGTCATCGCGCCGGTGGTGACCATGGTGTGCGCGGCGAGCTCGCCGGGTGCCCGTTCGTAGGGTTCACCGGCCCGGCGCAGTGCGCACAGGACGTCGAGCTCTCCCTCGCCGAGGCCGTAGCGGCCGTACACCATGGCCGACACCTGACCGTCCTCCCGCGATGTGCCGATCATGTTGTGCCGGCGCCGGTCATGTTCAAGGGGCCGTCGTCGCGGTGGAACGCGCGGCGGGCGTCGGGGACGCGGACGGCGGAGGATAACTCGGATGCAGCGAGGGGGAAAGCGGGGCCAGGGAGTCGCACATCGAGGCCGGGAAGGCGGGTTCCTCGCGCCGTACGTTCTTGCAGCCGCCGGCCGCGCCTTCGGCGATCGGCACCCAGCCGGAGCTCTTCGCCCGGAAGAACCAGCGGTCCCCCAGCCGGGACGAGCAGCCGGTTCCTGCCGCGTCGCCGCAGGCCGGTCCCGTGCGCCAGGAGAAGTCCAGCACCAGCCACTTGCCGTCGCAGCCCTTGTCGTCCCAGTACGTGTGCTCGGGCGCGCCGACCGCGATCAACGCCTGCTCGTAGGAGGCGGCGGTGCAGCCGGTGGCGGGCGGCCGGCAGCCCAGCCTCCCGCACAGCCGCAGCGAGGGCGGCTTGGCGCCGTCGGCGGTGAACTGCACGTAGTTGTCGACGATCACGTTCCGACGGCCCAACGGCTCGGGCAGTTGGACCCGCGCCGTGGCCGTGCTCTCCTCGGTGCACCCGGAGCGCCTGTCCGACGACGGCGAGGAGAAGGTGATCTGCACCCGCACGGTGTCCTGCACGGGGTCGGTGAGCACCGCCTTGAGTTCCCGCACACAGGCGTGCGCGCCGCTGGGCACCTGCGCGTCGAGGATCAGCGTGCGACGGTCGTCGGTGAGGCGGGCTCCGGTGACCGCGGAGGGCTCCATCGTGCCCCACGGGAGCGATTCGGCCGCCGCCCGGGACGGTGACGTCTCTCCCGCCCGACCGGCCGGCTGTGTCCCGCACGCGCCGAGGAGCAGCACGGCGACAGCGAAGAGCGAAGCGGCCAGGGCTCCTCCGCGCGTTCCGTGCGATCGCAAGAGTGCTCAACCCCCACAGTGCAGCGACGTCGACCCGGGCCAATATAGAGCCGTGGCCGCGCCGTTCGGGGTTCGCGGGCCGGCCGGGCCGTCAGTAGCCGAAGCCCGTCCTCGTGTAGGCGCACTCGGTGTAGATGTAGCCGGACGACAGCTTGGCCGTGTCCGAGGCCGGAGAATTTCCGCTGCTGTCCTGGGACTTGTGCACGAAGTACGTGGTGCCGGCGGGCAGTCGGATGGTCCGCTGCGGGTAGTTCTTGCCGCTGTCGCTGCACGGTTCGAAGCCCAGTAGCACTGTGCTGGCGAAGGAGTAGGTGGTGCAGCTCCCGCAGGCCTTGAGCGAGAAGCTCCCGGTCACCGGCCCCGTGTACAGCACCGTGATGTCGTCGGGGCTGTCGTTCTTGACGGTGACGGAAATGCTGCCGCCGGACGCCGTCGTCGGCAGGCGCTTGCCCGCGGCGGGCACCGTCTGGGCGACCTCCGCGGCGATGGCGATCTTCCTGGCACGGGCCCGGTTCTTGTCGTACGGGCTGTCCTTGACGAACTCGTTCATGGTGGTGACGGCCTCGTCGAAGTCCCCGTCCCGGTACTGGTCCACGCCGCAGGCGTAGGTACCCGAGTTCGCGTTCTTCTCTGCCCGGTCGGAGTCCTTGGCGAAGGCTACGGTCAGGCCGGCCTGCTCCCCCGGCAGCCCGTCGACCTGGGAACCGAGGCTCTTGAGGTCCTGGACGGCCGTGCAGGGATCGTCGCCGCCCACTTGCTTCACGGCCCTGTCGACCGCCGCCTCGACCGCAGGTTCCACCTTCGTGGCCTGCTCGGACCGCGGGAAGGTCGTCAGGAGCTCCCCGAAGCCCGTGGTCCAGTCCGCGCCTCCGCCGCTCAGCGCCTGTGCGGCGCACTCGTAGAGCGAGGTGGCCAGCCGGTCGTCGGGCCAGGTGGACAGTGTTCCGAGTGCCTTCTCGTCCATGGTGGTCGGGACGCTGCGGAGGTACTTCAAGGGCGCTACGGCGTCGCAGTAGTTCTTCTGCGCATAGGGAGAACCGACGGTGGTGTAGTAGGTCTTGAGCCGGTCGGGGACGCGGTCGGCCGCCCGCGAGCCGGGGTGGTCGCTGCGGAGGGCTCTGTAGGCGGCCAGTGCCCGGCGGTAGTCGGGCTCCGCCGTTGTGAACGGCTGCTTCCCTGCGGCCAGGACGAGCTGGTCGGCGCTCTCCAGCCGGTCCATGAGCATCGCCTCGGTGGCTTCGTCACGCGCGCCGTCGTACAGGACGGCGCCTCCGGCCGGTACGGCCAGGAGCACGAGCCCGAGCACCGCCGCGAGCCAGGCACGCGGCGGCCACACCAGGCGGGTCCGCAGTCCCAGGACCGCGCCGTGCACAGCCGCGAGCCCGAGGAAGACCAGATAGACGACGAGGACTCCGCCGGGGACACCGTCCGGGTCCGCGGGCAGCGCCACCACGAGCAGGATCGCCGTCGCGGCCCAGCACACCGCCATCAGCGCCCAGCGGCGCAGCAGTGCGTAGCCGACGCCCAGCCCGCAGAGATTCAGCAGCGCCACCGTGGCCGCTCGCCCGCCGTCCGCGGGAGCGGGCGGCGGTGCGGTCGGCATGGGCGGTACAGGTGGTATGACGAACCCGTCGTTCAAACCGTTGTGGTCCCAGGACATGACGGCTCCCCCAGTCAATCACGCCCGAAGTTCTATGACTTGTCAATGTACGGTCACCCGTGTGACGGCAACAGAGTGCGCCGGGGAACCGTGACGGAACGGTGAAGATTCCTCGTACCGCGTCCGGGCATCTCGCGGCATGAAACCGGCCGGCCCTGGGCCGGGCGGGTGCCTGTTCGGAGCCGGCCGCGCGCGCTTGCCTCGGCGCCGGCCCGGAAGCGGGTGCCGGCGCCGAGCCTGGTCATGACGCCGGGCGTACCTCTGACGGTCACGGCCTCCTGGTCGGGGCTGACCGGCGGGGCCCGGTCCACCGGCTGCGTCGAGTATCCGAACGGAGCCGGGACCGTCGTGACGATCGACCGACGGCGCCGTCCCGGACACCACGGCACCGAGGAACAGAGGAACAGAGGAACAGAGGAACAGAGGAAGGGTTTCGCGTGCGGCGCGGCGCGCGAAACCCTTCGATGTTCGGCCGGGCCCGCACGGAACGGCCTTCAGCCGCTCCACCGGCCCCGAAAGCCGGTGATCAGTAGATGTTGTCCGCGTGGGTGAGGGTCGTCCAGGCGTTGAAGTAGTTGTCCGTGCCGGACGGCCGGTGTGCCTCGGTGTATGCCTGGGTGTTGGACATGGCGATGCCGAGGCGGTTGTGCAGGGCGTTGAAGCCGACCTCCGTGACCCGGCCGAGGCCCGTGCTGACGGAGCCGCCGCACAGCCAGGACGGCACGGCGGTGCCGTTCTCGTAGGAGGTGTGGAAGCCCAGTGCGTAACGCAGCCGGTCCTGGATCTTCGGATAGAGGTCCTGGCCCTGGATGCGGCTGGTTTCCGCGATGTCCGCGATGGAGGCGATGCCCCAGCCGGTGTGCCCGAAGTCGCGGCAGGTCTCCTGGGCGAGGCCGTCGGTGAAGGTGCTCTGGCCCTGCCAGTACTTGATGATCTCGGCGCTGGTGTCGATGCTGCTGCCCGCGGGCGGCTCGGGCAGGTCGCCGTCACCTGTCAGGTAGACGTACGCCGGGACTCGGGCGAGGTAGGTGCTGACCGCCTTGTCGTAGCTGGTGCGGTCCTCGATGAAGACCGAGATGCCGATCGCCGCCTCGGTCATGACCAGTTCCCAGTTGCCGTTCTTGGTCGCCGCACCGTTGATCACCTCGGGGAGGTACACGTCGCGCAGCATGGTCGCGAAGCGGCCGGCGCCCGGCCAGCCGCCGTCGTAGGTGTACTTGATGATCTCGGCGGCGCGCGGCCAGGTCGACCCCGACCAGCCGGTCTGCAGCGGGGCGTTGCTGTTGGTGTGATCGGTGATGGTCGCGGACCAGGCGTCCATGATCTCGATGGACTTCTTGGCGTATCTGCTGTCCCGGGTGAAGTACCAGGCGAGCGCGTCGGTGTAGGCCGCGATGGCGTCCTGGCGCTCGTCGGTGCAGCCGTAGTTGGGGTTGGAGGACGATCCGCACTCCACGACGGCGCGCGGCTTGGCGGTACGTGACAGGGAGGCGTAGGAGCTGGCCATCATGCCGTCGTACGCGGCCTTCCACGGCTGCTGGCCGGCCTGCACCTTCGACCGGGCGTAGTCGAGTTGGGCCCGGCTCACCAGTACACCGGGGTGGGTGAAGGCGGCCGGTGCGGCCGTCGCCCGTGGGGCCGGGCCGGTGAGCTGAAGGCTCAGCAGGCCGGCCAGCAGGGCGAGAACGCTGCACAGCGCGGTTCTGGTTCGTGCCATCCGATGACCTCTCCATTCACGAATGAGAACAGGGTTCCTCAATGTGGACGCGCGGCCTGGACCATAAGGACCCCGCGTGAACATGTCAATGCAGGGCGCAGTCCTCTGCGCATCGCTGTCGAGATCGCGGACGAAGGCCCCTCTCGTGCTCCTCTCCCGGCCACCGCGGGACGCCCCCGGACGCCGCAACCTTCGCCCCCTGCCACGCGTCCACCTGACGCGAGCCGAAGGAAGGGGCGACATGGCGTCGGACGACGGAGAGCGCGGATTCACGGAGAGCGTGCGGCGGTTCTTCCGGCTGCCGCGGCAGACCCCGCGGCATGCCGCCCCGGTCTGGCCCCTGGCACGGGTCTGGGCGGGCACGGCCGCGGCCGGAGCCGGTGCGGCCGCCCTCGGCTGGGAGGACATGGTGGTGGTCGTGATGTTCGTCGGCACCATGAACGCCCTGCTCGACGACGTGGTCAAGGGAGTACGGCATCGCTGGCCGGCCTTCGTGACCGCGCTGCCGGCAGGGTGGTCCGCGGACAGGCTCACCAGAGCCCTGGCGTCCGCTCCCGCCGATCCCGACTGGGCCGACTGGCCCGGCCTCACCTGCGGGAGTCTGGCCGCCTTCGCGGCCTTCGCAGCCGTCACCCGCCTGCCGGCCGGTGCCCTGCGCACCTGACCGGCCGTCCGCCGCGGGCCTTAATCGCCTTTCGCGCCGGGCCGCCGAGGGCTAGCCTGCGGGTGCAGCGAGTAACCCACGAGGAGCCAAGACATGCCCGGTCGTCCGAGCGCGCGTTGACGTCGTAGGCCGTGATCGGCCTGTCATCGCGTGCTGCCCTTGATGTTGCGGCACAGCGAGCCTTCGCCCGCCCGAATCGTCGGTGCACCTGTGGTGCGCCGGGTGACGGGCCTCGTTGTCGGCAAACAAGGGATCCCCGTGCCGTCCGCTTCCTCCGCTGTATCCGGTTCCGGTCGGCCTGTTGCGTCAAGCCTGTGGCGAGACGGCGACTTCCGCAGACTCTGGGTGGGCCAAGCGGCCTCCCAACTCGGTGAACACACAAGTCTGGTGATTCTGCCGCTCTTCGCCGTCCTGACACTCGACGCCGGTGCCGGCCGGCTGGGCGTCCTGCGCGCGGTGGGGCAGGCGCCGATCCTGCTGCTCTCGCTCTTCGCCGGCGCGTGGGTGGACAGATGGCGGACCCGCACGGTGATGGTGCTGACGGACGCCGGCCGGACCCTGGTCCTGGGCGCCGCCGCCGTGGCCGGCCTCCTCGGCCTGCTCGGCCTGCCCGCACTGCTCGTGGTCGCCTTCGCCGTCGGGGCCCTGTCCGTGTTCTTCGACGTGGCGTACCAGGCGTCCGTCGTACGGCTGGTGACACACGACCAGCTGGTACGGAGCAACAGCGCGCTCGAAGGCAGCCGGTCCGCGGCGCAGATCGGCGGTCCCGCCCTCGGCGGTGCGTTGGTGTCCCTGCTGTCGGCGCCGATCGCCGCCGCCTCCAGCGCGCTGTTCTTCGCGCTGTCGTCCCTGTCGATCCAGCGGATCCGTCACCGCGAATCGATCCCGGAACACCCGGAACGCTCTGAACGCTCTGAACGCTCTGAACGCCCGGAGCGTCCGCCTCGGGTATGGCGGCAGATTCATGAGGGCCTCCGCTTTGTCGTCGGCGACACCTCGCTGCGGACCGTGAGCCTCGCCTCGGCCGCCTTCCAGTTCTCCTTCGCGGCCACGATGACCGTCTATCTGCTCTTCCTGCCACGGGAACTGCACCTGTCGGGCACCACCGTCGGCCTGGCACTGGCGGCGACGGGGCCGGGCGCGCTCCTGGGCTCGGTGCTGGCCGCCCGCCTGCCACGCCGGTTCGGCCATGGCGCGGTGCTCGTGTCCGCGGCGGCGCTCGGCGACGGCATGTTCCTGTGTGTGCCCGCGCTGCACGGCTCCCCCGCCGTGACGGTCCCCGCGCTCCTTGCGGTCAACTTCGCCTTCGGGACCTCCAGCCAGCTGGTGTCGGTCACGGTCACGGCCGTCCGGCAGGCCGTCACCCCGACCGGAATGCAGGGCCGCGTGGCCGCGACGATCACGTTCGCCGGCATGGGAATGACCCCGTTCGGCTCTCTGCTCGGCGGCGGTCTCGCGCAGGAGTGGGGGCTGCGCACCAGCCTCCTGGCGACGGCCGCGGGCATGATGCTGTCCCCCCTGCTGATGGCGCTGTCCCCGCTCGCACGCCTGGGACGTGCGCTTCCGGCGCCGCGCGCCCTCTGACACCGATCACGGACCGGCCTTCACGTAACGCCGTGCCGTGAACCCGGCACCGCTGACGGCCGGCGCCGGGGAACACCTCCGGGAGGCGGCCTCCGGCGGGTGGCCGGTGGGTGACCGGCAACTGCGTGCAGGTGCACGGCAGTTGATGTGGGAGGCTGTCGTCAGCCGCTCGCGGGCAAGGGTGCCGTGGGGGCGTCGAGAGGAGCGCGGTGTGAGGCAGGACGGCTTCCGTGCCGAGTGGATGGACACCAGCAGGCCGCACCCTGCGCGGATCTACGACTATCTGCTGGGCGGCAAGGACAACTACGAGGTGGACCAGCAGGCCGGCGACGAACTCGCCGCCGCGGCGCCCGAGGTGCGCATCGGCGTGCGGGCCAACCGCGCCTTCCTGCAGCGTGCCGTCCGCTACGTTGTCGGCAGCGGCGTCCGCCAGATCCTCGATGTCGGCACCGGGCTGCCCACTTCGCCGAACGTGCACGAGACCGCCCAGGAGGTGGCCCCGGACGTGCGCGCCGCGTACGTCGACAACGATCCGATCGTGAGGGCGCACGTCGACGCGCTGCTCGGCCGCTCCGACACCACCAGCATCGTGCTCGGTGACGTGCGCGATCCACTGGCCGTCGTGGATCACCCCGACGTCCGCCGGGTCATCGACTTCGACCAGCCGGTCGCCCTGCTCCTGGTCGCCGTCATCCACTTCCTCACCGACGCGGAGAAGCCCGATCAGGTCGTCGCCACCCTGCGCGACGCGCTGCCGGCCGGCAGCTTCCTGGTGCTCTCGCACGCCACGGGTGACTTCGCCGACCGCAGCGCGGCCCAGGCCGTCTACAACAAGGCCACCGCCACGCTGAACCTGCGGTCCCGCGCAGAGGTCGAGCGGTTCTTCGACGGCTTCGAACTGGTCGAGCCCGGTCTGGCCCAGGTCCCGTTCTGGCGTCCGGACACCCCGCCGTCGGCACGATCCGGCGAGATCGGCTTCTACGGGGGCGTGGCCCGCAAGACCGGCTGAACCGCCCTCGCCGGCCCGGGAGCTGCCGCGGCCGAGCGCGCTGTGGCCGACCCGCACGACGGCCCCGGCCCGAAGCCACCGGTGCGCGGGCTCCCGCCCACCGGCCGGCGCAATGGTCCCGTCCGCCACCCGGGAATTGGTCCATGCGGCCGGGATGTCCCGTACGTACGGTGGGGATCATGACGGCAGCAGCGCCCACCACGATGAAGATCTGTGTTTTCCTCTCCGCCGCAGACCTCGACGAGCGTTACACCCGGCCTGCCCGCGAGCTGGCGGAACTGCTCGGCAAGGGCGGTCACACCCTGGTGTGGGGCGGATCCGACACCGGGCTGATGAAGGTCGTCGCCGATGGGGTGCGGGAGACCGGAGGGCGGCTCGTGGGGATCTCGGTCACCTTTCTGCGGGAGTGGGCCAGGCAGGACGCCGACGAGATGGTGTTCGCCGAAGATCTCGCCGAACGGAAGGCCCTGCTGCTCGCCCGCGCGGACGCGGTGCTCGTGATGGCGGGCGGCCTGGGCACGCTGGACGAGGCGACCGAGATCCTGGAGCTGAGGAAGCACGGCCTGCACGACAAGCCGGTGGTGCTGCTGAACACGGCCGGTTTCTACGACGGCCTGACACTCCAGCTCCGCCGGATGGAGGAGGAGGGATTCCTGCCGGTGCCCCTGGAGGAGTTGTTCTTCCCCGCCGACACGGCCGCCGACGCCTTCGCCCACCTGGAGGAATCCGTCGGACTGCGGTGACCGGCCGCCCGGAGCGGCAGCCGGGCCACGGCGGCCCCGCCCACGGCATCAGCCCTGCGGGTCACTGCGTCTGGGGCAGCACCCTGCACAGGGTGTCCAGCGCACCCGTCCACGCACTGTCCGAGGGAGCCGCGTAGTTCACCACGAGCGCGTCCTGTCCGGGCGGCCGACGGCCGGACTCCGGCGCTTCGTGGCGGAACTCCGCGAGCCCGCTGACCGCGAGGTTCTGCCGCGCCGCCGCCCGGACGACCGAGCGCTCCGTGCCGTGCGGCAGTTCGAGGACCGCCTGCAGCCCGGCGGCCATGCCGGTCACGCGGACGCGAGGGGCCCGCTGGGCCAGGGCCGTGACCAGCTGGTCGCGACGGCGCCGGTAGTGCACCCGCATCGAGCGCACATGACGGTCGTACGCGCCGGACGTCAGGAACTCCGCGAGCGTCAGTTGTTCCAGCGCACTCGACATGTAGTCGCCGTACCCCTTGGCCGCAACGATCTCCGGGACCACTTCCTGCGGCAGGACCATCCAGCCGAGCCGCACCCCGGGCGCCAGTGACTTGCTCACCGAGCCGAAGTACACCACCCGGTCGGGGTCGAGGCCCTGCAGGGCGCCCACCGGCTGACGGTCGTACCTGAACTCCCCGTCGTAGTCGTCCTCCAGGATCAGCCCGCCGGTGCGCCGCGCCCACTCGACAGCCGCCGTGCGACGGTCCGGGCGCAGCGCGACCCCCGTCGGGTACTGGTGGGCGGGTGTCACCAGCAGCGCGCCGATGCCCTCCATCCGCGCCAAGTCGTCGGTGCACGCGCCGTGTTCGTCGACGTGGACGGGCGGGGTGCGCAGGCCGGCACCGGTCAGCAGGTCACGGTAGACGTCGAGTCCGTACGACTCGACGGCCACCGCCCGCACCTGCCGCGCCCCGAGCGCCTGTGCCATCAGCGCGAGCCCGTGGTGGAAACCGGAGCAGATGACGATCCGCTCCGGCTCGGCGTACACCCCGCGGGCCCGCGCCAGATAGTCCGCGAGGGCGGTGCGCAGCCGGACCTGGCCGAGGGCGTCGCCGTAGCCGAAGGCGTCGTGCGGTGCGGCGGTCAGGGCGCGGCGGGCCGCGGTGAGCCACTGCGTGCGGGGGAAGCTCGCGAGGTCCGGTGAACCCGGCCGCAGGCCGTACGCGGGACGTTTCCGGGCCGGCTGCGCGCGGGGGGCGGCGGGTGCGGCCCGGCGCGGCTCGGCCCGCTCGGCCACCCGGGTCCAGGATCCCTGCCGGGCGGTGAGCCAGCCCTCCGCGACGAGTTCGGCGTAGGAGTCGGTCACGGTGTTGCGGGAGACACCGAGATCGACGGCGAGCGAGCGGGACGGCGGCAGCCGGGTGCCGGGCGCCAGCCGTCCCGTGCGCACGGCGTCCCGCAGGGCGTTCGTGAGCCCGGCGCGCAGCCCGGGTCCGCGCAGTTCCAGATGGAGGTCGGTGCCGGGTTCGAAGGGCGGGCCGGTCCCCGAATTGGTCTGGGAATCTGTCACGGAAATGGACCCTACTTCAGTGCCACCGGATGCGTAGCGTTGCAGTCATGAACACGAACGAAGCACACGAAAACCCGGAACGTCTTCCCGAGCACACACCCCGTCTGGACTGGGCGAAACTCGCCCCGGAGGCATTCAAGGCCATGGTGCGCCTGGACACGGCGGCGAAGCAGGGAGTCGAGCCCGTCCTGCTGAACCTGGTCGAGATCCGCGCCTCCCAGATCAATCACTGTGCCTTCTGCCTGGACATGCACAGCAAGGACGCGCTGGCGGCGGGCGAGTCGGCGGAGCGGATCCTCCAGCTCGACGCCTGGCGGGAGTCGAGGCACTTCTACACGGCCAAGGAGATCGCGGCGATCGAGCTGACGGAGGCGGTCACCGTGCTCACGGACGGGTTCGTGCCGGACGAGGTGTACGCGCGGGCCGCGGCGGAGTTCGACGAGAGCGAGCTGGCCCGCCTCATCGTTGCGATCGCGACGATCAACACGTGGAACCGCTTCGGGGTGTCCACCCGCCTCGTCCCCGGTCACTACACACCCGCCGCCTGACCGTACGGCCCCGCGTCCGCAGCCGTACGCGACGGGGCCGGCGAACGCAAGGAGACCACGGTGAGTACCGTTTCCTCTCTCCCGCACCGGCTGTCCCCGGCCCGTGCCGCCGACGAGTTCGTGCTCGCCACCGTCCTGCTGTTCCTCGCGGTGACGGCCGTCCGGTGGCTGCGGGATCCGGGCTCCGCCCTCTACATCGCCGACCTGGACGCCGCGATCGCCGTCATCGGCGTCTTCAGCGGGGCTGTCCTCACCGCGCTGATCCTCACCCCGCCGGGCCGGCGCAGCGGGGGACACATGAATCCTGCCGTGACGGTCTCACTGTGGCTGATGGGCGCCTTCCCGGGGCGTGGTGTCCTGCCTTATGTGCTGGCCCAGCTCGCGGGTTCCGCGGCGGGGACGGCGCTGGCGCGTCTGGTGTGGGGACGTCCGGTCTCCCTCCCGTCGGTCGGCTACGCCGCGATCATGCCCGCACCCTCCTGGCGGCCCGCGTCCGTCTTCCTCGCCGAGGCGGGAAGCATGGCGGCCATCGTCCTCATCGTCGGGTTCCTCCTGGCCCGTGCCCGTTTTACGCACCTGCTGCCGTACGCCGTCGGACTGTCCGTCGCGCTGGTGATCGCCCTGCTCGGCACCCGCAGCGGAGGTTCGGTCAACCCCGCCCGCCAGCTGGGGCCCGCCGCGCTCGCCGGGCGGACCAAGGATCTGTGGATCTATCTGGTGGCGCCGGTTCTGGGAGCGGCGCTCGGCGCCTGGATCGGCCACCTCCTCGGCCGGCGGCCGGCCGGCGGCACGCGAGGTGCGGGGGACAGCGGGCGCCGGCTCGTCGCGTGCCGGAACGACCTGGCCGAGGCCGGCGGCGGCGCCCGCCGCTGACACCGCGGCACCCCTGCCGTTGCCGGCGACCCGCCGTCCGTGCCCCACTTCACACGGGACCGGCGCCAAGGAAGGAACAACCAGGGGTGGTTAGCCGTTCTATCTCATGTGGCTGCGGAGGGGACAGTGTCCCCGGGTCTCACCTACAGCCCATGGGGACGATCGTCCGGCTGAAGCCCCATGGAGCCTTCCGCCGCGAGGCGACCGCCCTCCGCACGCCACGGCATACGGCCCCGGCTGGTCTCCCCCGTCCAGCCGGGGCTTTCCCCTGTACAGGCCCCGTCCGACGGCGGTGGCCCGGGTATTAGCCTGGCGGTGCCGGGCTGGATCATCCCCGGGAACAGAACGAGAACGGAGCAGCCGACGTGAGGGACACGCAGGCCCGCACCCGGACGAAGGCCGCGGCACTGACCGCGGCGGCCGACCTGCCCGAACGGGTACGCCGGCACCGGCGTCACACGCTGGAGCTGCTCACCGTCTGCGCCGTCTGTCTCGTCCCGTGGACGGTCCTGCTGGCGCTGACCCTGCCGTCCGGGTACGAGGTCCACCAGTGGCGCGTGACATGGGTCGGATTCGACGTCCTGCTCATGGTCGCGATGGCGTCCACCGTGTTCTTCGGCTGGCGGCGGCACCGCGCTGTCATCGTGTCGGGGATCTCGACGGCGGTGCTGCTGATGTGCGACGCGTGGTTCGACGTGTCGCTCGCCTTCGGCACCTCGGAGGTGTGGCTGTCGGCGGTGCTCGCGGCGCTCGCCGAGCTGCCTCTGGCCGTCTACCTCATCCACCGTGTGATGGGGATGATCTCGCTGGCGCAGTGGCCGTCCGCCGGGACCGCCGCCGGCGCCGCCGAGCAGCCCGCCGGCCCGGACACCTGAGCGCCGGCCCGTGCGTGCCGGGTGCTCGCCGGGTGCCGCCGCCGTCTAGATGAATGAGTCCAAGGGATGGCCTGCGGACATGAGACGAGGGCGTCCAATGTCAGTGTGTGAAGACAGACCTGGACACCCTCGCAACGGCACTCTATGCCCGGATCGACGACGAGTTGAAGGCTTCGCCGTGGCTGGCCCCGTACCGGCCCGCCGTCGGGATCGCACCCACGCTCAGTGACGCCGAACTGGTCACGCTCGCGGTCACGTCGGCGCTGCTCGGTTACACATCCGAGCGGCGCTGGCTGCGCCGCGTCGGGCGGGATTTCGGCCACCTCTTCCCCTACGTGCCCCAGCAGTCCGGCTACAACAAGCGGCTGCGCGCCGCGTCCTCGCTGCTCACCAGCATGATCCGGATCCTGGCCCGGGACACCTCGCTGTGGAGCGACGACGTGTGGCTGGTCGACTCCACCCCGGTCGGCTGCGGATGCTCCCGCGAGACGGCCAGACGCTCGGACCTGGCGGGCTGGGCCCAGTACGGCTACTGCGCGTCGCACTCACGGTACTTCTGGGGGCTGCGGCTGCACCTGGTGTGCACGCTGGGCGGGCTGCCGATCCTGTTCGCCCTCACCGGCGCGAAGGCCGACGAGCGCGAGACACTGCGCGACATGCTCGACACCGCGCCCGATGTCGAAGCAGCCCGCCCCGGGCAGACGATCATCGGGGACAAGAACTACTACGGCCGCGAGTTCGAGTGCGATCTTGCCGAGCGTCACCTGGAGTTGCTGCGGCCGGCCCGCAAGGGGGAGGCCGAACGGGCCGGAGCACACCTGTTCAAGCCGCTGCGGCAGGTCATCGAGTCGATCAACCAGACCTTCAAGGGGCAGCTCGACCTGGAACGACACGGCGGCAAGAGCCCGGCGGGGGTGGCGGTCCGCGTTCTGTGCCGGATCCTCGCGCTCACAGCGGCGATCTGGCACAACGACAAAACCGGACAGCCGATCAAGCGGTCACTGACCGCCTACGATCACTGACCGCAACGACACCCCTTGGACTCATTCATCTAGGTCTGCCGCAACGGCTCGTACACGTCCGCGCCGACGCCGAACGTCCAGGCCACCGCCTCACGGGCCGTACGGGTCGTCGGCGGTACCCGCAGCCAGTACGTGCGGCTCGTGCCGTCCGGTTCCGGTGTGGAGTTGACGACCTCGACCATCACCACGTCCTCGTCACCGACGAGTTCGACCCGCCACAGCACCCCCGTCTCGTCACGGTGGACGGGTTGCGCGCCGGACTCCTCCAGATACCGGCCGTAGCCGTAGTACTCCAGCATCACGCGGCGCAGTTCGGCGTTCTCCTCGCCGCGGATCCGTTCCGGGGTCAGCGTGGTGAGCTCGTCCAGGAACGCTCGCGGAACGGGCATTCCCCGCCAGGCGTACAGCTCGAACCCGTCGGCGTAGCCGAGCGCCGGGCCCTCGCCCCGGTCCAGGCGTCCGGCTTCGTCGCGGTGCAGGGTCAGGGGGCGTTCGCTGATGACGGCCACGTTCTCGTAGGGCCACCACCAGCCCGCGTGGTGCGCCACGGCGGCCAGACCGCTCAGGGGGCTGTCGTCCCCGGGCTCGAACGCGCACAGCCACGCCGCGTCGTGCTGTCCCAGCGCGGCGTCCAGGAGCAGCAGGCGGACCTGTGTCTCCTCCCGCCGGTCGGCGGCGAGTTCCTCGACGACCGCCGCCCGTACCCGGTCGACCAGGGTGCGGGTCGACTCCCACAGGCCCGCTCCCGTGGCACGCCAGTGCCCGCTCCACCCCTCCGGGCCCAGCTGTCCGTGCAGCCGGTGCCGTTCGGCGGCCCAGGGCGCGCCCAGCACGGTGTCGCGGACACCGGCGCCCAGGGTGCCCAGTGCCGTGCCGTCCGGGTGTGTCGCCGTCATGAGGGTCCGTACCGCCTCACGGGGTGAGCGCACCCACACGATGCGGTCGGGGCCGGCCAGGCCGGCACGCCGGTAGGCGAGCCGGACACCTTCCTCGGCCGCCGCCCGGTCCCCCGGCCCCGTCGCCGCTGCCGCCGCCCGCCAACTGTCCTGGTGCATCAATGCCGTTCCTCTCCCACGTCTCCCACGTCCTGTGCCGGGCCCCGTCGCGTCAGTCGGCGACGACGCGCACCGAACCCGGCACGTACTCGCGCTGCCGGATCACCCGGTACCAGCCCTTCGGGAGCGGGATCGCCGCGTGCTCCTCGTGCACGACGCGCGCTCCTTCGGGCACGTGCAGCAGCATCGGCCCGAACACGCCGCCCTCGCGGATCAGCCGTCCCGGACCGGCCACCGCATGGGCGTGGCCGGTGACTTCGCCGAGCGCCAGGACGAGCCTGCCGCGGCCGTCGCGCGGTTCGGACGCCGCGTCGAGGGCGTGCTCCGGCACCGCGCTCGCGGCCAGTGCCACGATCAGAACGTCTCCCTGCCGGTACATGGCTCTCCCCTCTTGATGCGGCACACGGTGTGCCATGGCAAGGACCGTAGGGGCGGGCACTGACAATCGGTCCTCCGGGCCGTGTGGGGCGCGCTGCCCCCGGCCGTGCGGAAGTACCCCTGGTCACTGGGTTGTCAGTGGGGCTTGGTAGAACTCCGTTGCCTGGATGTGGTCGGCGCGCCAGGCTCAGGACCACGACAGCCGAACCACCGGCCTCAGCACGAAGGAGCGGGCGCGCATGACCATCGGTAGCCATCTCGGGGAATTCCACGGCTTGCCGTCCTTCACCTTTCCGGATGCCGGCGACGCACCGGCCGACGCGTCGTTTCTTCCCGCGCCCGAGTCCGTGGCCTGGCGTATCGCGGTGGACTCCTACGAGGCCCAGGAGCAGTGGGAGGAGGCCTTCGCCCGTTTCCTCCGGGCCGTCGACACCAGGCGGGTGCGCGCCCTGATCGTCGGCGCGTGGAGCGATGTGTACGACAGCGCCCCCGACAAGGTGATCGAGGCGCTGGTGGCGGCCCGCGACCGGCTGCCCGCCCTGCGTGGCCTGTTCCTGGCGGACATCGTGATGGAGGAGTGCGAGATCTCCTGGATCGTCCAGGGCGACGTCGCTCCGCTCCTGGAAGCCTTCCCGGATCTGGAGGAGTTCGCGGTCCGCGGCGGCAATCAGCTGGCCTTCCCCTCCGTACGTCATGAGCGGCTGCGCAAGCTGACCGTCGAGAGCGGCGGGATGCCCGCCGAGGCGGTGCGCGGCATAGCCGGCAGCGACCTGCCCGCCCTGGCCGACCTCGACCTGTGGCTGGGCACGTCCGAGTACGGGGGCGATGCCGAGGTGGCCGACCTCGAACCCTTCTTCGCGGGCACCCGGCTGCCCCGTCTCACCCGTCTCGCCCTGCGCAACAGCGAGATCCAGGACGCCATCTGCGCGGCACTGGCCTCCGCCCCGGTGGTGGCGCGCCTGGAGGTGCTCGACGTCTCCATGGGGGTGCTCACCGACGACGGTGCGACGGCTCTGCTGACCGGTCAGCCGCTGACGCACCTCAAGAAGCTCGACCTGCACCACAACTACCTCGGCGAGGCCCTGCGCACACGGCTGCTGGAGACGCTGGAGCCCGCCGGTGTGGAGGTCGACGCGGACGCCGGCAGCGCCGAGGAGGACGAGGACGACACCGACGAGGAGGACGGCACGGTCTGGCGTTTCGTCGCGGTGGGTGAGTAGCGCGGTCCGCGGTCAGGACGGGGAGAGGGGGAGCGGCATGCGCCGTGCGGATCCGGCGGACACCCCGCCGAGGTGGGCGGTCGTCGCCAACGGGGACAACCGCCGGGTGAGCCTGTTCGCCGCGGCCGCCGCGGCGGCCGCCACGGCACGCCCCGGGTCGTCGAGTGGCGTGACGTGCTGCGCGAGGGCGGACACGACTTCGCCGGTGACGAGATCGTCCGCCTCGACTCCCCCGGGGAGAGCGCCGAGGTGGACGTCCTGCTGCGCGGTGTGGACGATCCGACGCGGGTGGAGGGTTCCGCGCGCTGGTACGCGCGGTTCCTGGAGTGCGTGGCCTCGCTGCGCGGAGGCCGGCGGCTCGACGATCCGGCGGACCTGGCGGTGATGTTCGACAAACGGCTGTGCCACGAGCGGCTCGCCCGTGCGGGCGTTCTGGTGCCGCCGTCCCCCACTTCCGGCGGCGTCCCGCCGGTCCGGGACTGGGCGGATGTACGGGCCCTCATGGACGGGGCGGGCATGCGGCGCGTCTTCGTCAAGCTCGCCCACGGCTCCTCCGCCTCCGGTGTGCTGGCGATCGAGGCGACCGCTTCGGGCCGGATTCGCGCGACCACGTCGGTGGAGCGGACCGGGGACGGCCGGCTGTACAACTCCCTGCGTGTGCGCCGCTACACCGGGGAGAGGGAGATCGCCGCGATCGTCGACGCGCTCGCCCCCGACGGGCTGCACATCGAGCGGTGGCTGCCGAAGGCCTCGCTGGGCAACCGGTCGGCGGACCTGCGCATCGTGGTCACTGGCGGCCGGGCCACCCACGCCGTGGTCCGTACGAGCCGTTTTCCGCTGACCAATCTGCATCTCGGCGGGACGCGCGGCGATCTGACGGCCGTACGGGCGCTGGCCGGTGACCGGTGGGCCGAGGCCCTCGCGACCAGCGAGCGGGCCGCGGCCTGTTTTCCCGGCACCCTGTGCGTCGGTGTCGATCTGCTGCCGGCCATCGGCTGGCGCCGCTTCGCCGTCGGGGAGGTCAACGCGTTCGGCGATCTGCTTCCCCGTCTGACCGGCCTTCCGGGCAGGGGCGCGGAGGGCCGGGACACCTACGCGGCGCACCTACGCGGCGCAGGTCGCCGCGGCCGGGTCCTTCTCCCCCGGTCTCCTGCCCCGGGCAGGCGTACCGGCCGGGCTGCCACGGCCGCCCGCAGCACCGCACGATCTGCCAAGGACAGCCCATGCCCCAGCCTGAGCCCGGCACGCCGGACATGAACGAGGTGGTGGGCCGTGACGACCTGCTGCTGCTCACCCTGGACACCCTCCGCCACGACGTGGCGGCCGAACTGGCGGCAGCCGGCCGGCTGCCCCATCTGAGCGCGCATCTCCCGGGTGGCACCTGGGAGAAGCGGCACGCCCCGGGGAGCTTCACCTACGCCTCCCACCAGGCGATGTTCGCGGGCTTCCTGCCCACGCCGGCCGCGCCCGGACCGCATCCGCGGCTGTTCGCGGCCGAGTTCGCGGGCAGCGAGACGACGGCGGACGGCACGTTCGTCTTCGACACCCCCGATCTCGTGTCCGCGCTGGCCGCGCGCGGCTACCGCACGGTGTGCATCGGCGGCGTCGGTTTCTTCAACAAGCGGGGCGCTCTGGGCGGCGTACTGCCCGGGCTGTTCCAGGAGAGCCACTGGGAGCCGGAGTTCTCGGTGGCCTCCCCGACCTCCTTCGAGGCGCAGGTGGCACGCGCGGAGAAGACGGTGTCCGAACTGCCGCCGGAGCAGAGGCTGTTCCTCTTCCTCAACGCCTCCGCGCTGCACCAGCCGAACTGGTTCCACCTGCCCGGCGCGACCCGTGCGGCGGGCGACAGCCGGCTCACCCACGCCGCTGCGCTGGAGTACATCGACCGGCACGTCGGGCGGCTGTTCTCCGCGATGAGTTCGCGCCGCCGCTGCTTCGCCATCGTCTGCTCCGACCACGGCACCGCCTACGGCGACGACGGCTACACCGGCCACCGCCTCGGCCACGAATCCGTGTGGACCGTGCCCTACAGCCACTTCTTCCTGGAGCCGTCCGCATGACCCCCACCCCTGCGGCCGCCGCCGTCCGCCTGCCGCGCCCCTACCAGAGCTACACGTACGCCTACCCGCACAAGACCGCCTACCGGCCGCTCGACCCCCGGCCGCGGCTCGCGGAGGTGTGGGCCGGCCAGTCCCGGCAGTCGCTCTCGCTGTACCTGCACATCCCGTTCTGCGAGGTCCGCTGCGGCTTCTGCAACCTGTTCACCCGCATCGGCGCGCCCGAGGGCCTGACCGGCCGCTATCTGGACGCCCTGCGGCGCCAGGCCGCCGCCGTCCGTGCGGCCCTGGGCGATGCGCAGCCCCCGCGGTTCGCGAACGCCGCGTTCGGCGGCGGCACTCCGACCTTTCTGGAGGCCGCCGAGCTGGAGCGGCTGTGCGACATCGCCGAGCGGGAGATGGGGGTGGACCTGCGGGCCGTCCCCCTGTCCGTGGAGGCCTCGCCCGCCACGGCCACCGCCGACCGGCTGGCCGTGCTCGTCGAGCGGGGCACCACCCGCCTCAGCCTGGGCGTGCAGAGCTTCGTCGAGGCGGAGGCACGGGCCGCCGTGCGCCCGCAGCGCAGGTCCGACGTCGAGGCGGCGCTGGGACGCATCCGCGAGGCCGCCGTCCCCGTCCTGAACATCGACCTGATCTACGGCATCGACGGCCAGAGCGCGGCCAGTTGGCGCTACTCCCTCGACGCGGCCCTGGCCTGGCACCCCGAGGAGATCTACCTCTATCCCCTCTACATCCGCCCCCTCACCGGCCTCGGACGCCACGCCGACGCGCGGGCGGCCGGCCGGGACTGGGACGAACAGCGTCTGCGCCGCTACCGGGAGGGCCGTGACCATCTCCTCTCGCACGGCTACGAGCAGGTGTCGATGCGCATGTTCCGGCGCTCGGACGCGCCGCCGCAGGGACCGGACGACCACGCCTGCCAGACCGACGGCATGATCGGCCTGGGGTGCGGCGCCCGCTCGTACACCTCCGGGCTGCACTACTCCTTCGACTACGCCGTGTCGATGCCGCAGATCCGCGGCATCATCGACACCTACACCGCCACCGAGGACTTCTCGCGCGCCCTGCACGGAAGGCGGGTCGACGAGGACGAGGCACGGCGCCGGCATCTGCTGCAGTCCCTGCTGCAGGCCGAGGGCCTGCCCGTCGCCGACTACCGTCTGCGGTTCGGCCGCGATCCGCACGACGACTTCCCCGCGCAGCTGGCGGCCCTCACCGCCCGCGGCTGGCTCGACGGCGGCCTGCCGGAGCGGCTGCGCCTGTCCGCCGAGGGACTCGCCCACTCGGACGCCATCGGCCCCGAGTTCTTCTCACCGGCCGTACGCGAGGCCATGGCCGCCTACGAGACGAAGTGAGGGGGAAACTGTGGACCTGACGCTCCTGTACCGCGGTCCCCTGTCCTCCTGCGACTACGACTGCCCCTACTGCCCGTTCGCGAAGCGGCGGGATGCCCCGGCGCAGCTGCGCGCCGACCGCGCGGCGCTGGAGCGGTTCACCGCGTGGGCGGGCGGGCAGGAGCAGGACCGGCTGGCGGTGCTGTTCACCCCCTGGGGCGAGGGGCTGGTGCGTTCCTGGTACCGCCGCGTCCTCGTGGAGCTCTCGCACCGGCCGCAGGTGCGGCGTGTCGCCATCCAGACCAATCTGAGCTGCCGTACCGACTGGCTGGCGGACGCGGACCCCGCCACCGTCGCCCTGTGGTGCACCTACCACCCCGGGCAGACGCCCTACGAACGGTTCCTGGCCAAGACGCACGCCCTGTCCGCCCTCGGTATCCGCTTCAGCGTCGGAATCGTCGGCGCGGCGGACCATCTGGAGCACGCGCGGCGGCTGCGCGCGGACCTGCCGGAGCACGTCTATCTGTGGGTGAACGCCGCCGAGGGACACACCTACACGGACGAGCGGGCCGCCGAGTGGACCGCGCTGGACCCGCTGTTCCCGTTCAGCCGGCACCCGCACCGCTCGGCGGGCATGCCGTGCCGCACCGGCGAATCGGTCCTCTCGGTGGACGGTGCGGGCGCGGTCCGCCGCTGCCACTTCGTCCGCACCGAGCTGGGCAATCTCTACGACGGCTCCTACCGTGCCGCGCTCGGCCCGCGGACCTGCCCCCGCCAGGTGTGCGACTGCCACATCGGATACGTACACCTGGAGACCCTGCCGCTGTACGACGTGTTCGCGGGCGGCGTCCTGGAGCGCGTTCCGCGGGCTCTGCCTCCGCGTCCGCTCCTGCCCGTGGTGCCTGCCGCCTGCGCGGCGGGTTCCGGCTGACGGTCACCCGGCCCGCGCCGTCGCTTCAGACCGGCGCCGTCGGCCGCACCGTTGCCGTTCACCGCCGGCGGGCACGTCACGGGCATGTATTGCTGTCTCCCCGCTCTTCCCCCGGCCTTCGCGTCCCTCTCCGCTCCGGGCGAGGTGCTGCGATCCGCCGCGGCCCTCGCTCCGTCCCTGTTCCGGTCCCTGCGCCCGGCCGGTGTCCGTCGCCGTGCGGCGGACAGGCGCCCGCCCGCCGGCCCCGACGCCGTGTCCGCCGTCCATCTGGAACTGGTCACCCTCACCGAGGACCGGGCCGTCGTCACCTGGTACACCGGCGTCCCCGGCAGCGACGACGGCTTCGGCCGGATGCTGCCCGCCGTGACCGAGGGCGAAGTCGTCTACGGCACCCATCCCGCACGGCTGAACCGCACCGCCGCCGAGGGTGAGCGCACCGCCCACCACTATGTGGAGCTGACCGGGCTGGAACCCGGTCAGACGTACTACTACCGGGCCCGCTCGCGGGGTTCGGCGGCCGTGCCCACGCCCCTGCAGCTCGTGCGGGGCAACGCGGTGGGAACCTCCCTCCACGGGTTCGGTTCGCGCGGCCCGTACTCCTTCACCACGCCCCATCCCCCGCCGGGCCGCCACCTGTTGTCGATCGCGCTCTGCAACGACCTGCACCTCGGCGAGACCACCGCCGGACTGGTGGCCGGGGTTCCGCTGCTGCGCGGCGTCTCGCAACGGCTCGGCCACGCCCCGTACCCAGAGATCATGGGCAGGGCCCTGGTCGAGGAGGCGCACCGGCGCGGCGCCCACCATCTGCTGGCCGCGGGGGACATATCGGCCGGTGGCGCGCCGTGGGATCTCAGGGAGGCCAAGCGGATCCTGGACGGGTTCGGCACCCAGGGGCAGGACTACTTCGTCGTCCGCGGAAACCACGACCGGCCCCGCACCGGCCCCGGCGGGTGGGGCGACAGCTTCCGGGACGGATTCGTCGGCGCCGACGGGCCCGGGTACTTCGCGCGTGATCTCGGCGGACTGCGGATCGTCGGGCTGGACACCTACGAGAAGAGCGGCAACGGCGGCGATCCGGGCGGCCTGTCGGGAGAGCAACTGTCCTGGTTCCAGGCCCGGTTGAGGCAGGACAGGGACCAGCCCACCGTGGTCTTCGGACATCACCCGCTGACCGTTCGTCATTCTCCGTTCCCCGTGACGAGCGGGCAGCGCCTCGATCGCCGGCAGGCCCGCGCCATCCTCGACGCGTACGCCGCCGCCCCCGGCGTCTTCCTCCACCACGCGGGCCACACCCACCGCAACAAGCGCACGGTCCTGCCGCAGGCGCGGCACGTGACCCTGCAGGAGGTCGGTGCGGTGAAGGACTACCCCGGCGGCTTCTGCCTGCTGCGGATCCACACGGGCGGCTACGCCCTCAACTACTACAAGACCAGCAGTGGGCCGGCCCGGGAATGGAGCCAACGCAGCAGACGCGTGGCCGCGGGCCTGTGGCCGCAGTACGCCCTCGGCCGGTCGGTCCGCGACCGCAACAGCGTCGCCCCGCACGACTTCTCCGGCGTCACCGCGCCCGCGGCGGCCCCCGCCCCCCGGAGCCGGTACCGGTAAACGTGCGGCTACCGGTGGCGGGCGTTCAGCTGCCCGCCACCGCCCGGACAGAGCGGGTGCGCAGCGTACGGCGTGATCGAGCGTCCTACGTCTGGAGTGTTCATGAGCGCAGCCGAACGCCAAAGTCCTCTGCACAGACGCGCGTTGCTGCGTGCCGCAGTCGCCGTACCGGTGACCGCGGCGGCGGTGCCGGCCCTCGGGGCGACGCCGGCGCAGGCCTTGGAAGCGGCCCACGGCGGCCGGTTCGATCCCGAGAGCCCGCGCTTCACGCTGGCCGTCCTCCCCGACACGCAGTACCTCTTCGACGCCGACAGCTCCGATCCCGCCCCGCTGCGGGAGACCTTCCGCCATCTCGCGACCGAGCGGGCGGAGGCGAACATCGCCTTCATGACGCACCTCGGCGATGTCACCGAACACGGCACCGAGGACGAGATCGCACTCGCCGCCGACACCTTCAGAACCATCCACGGCAAGGTGCCCTACAGCGTCCTGGCGGGCAACCACGACATCAGTTCCGCCACGGACGACCAGCGCGGCGACTCCGCCTACCTCGCGGCGTTCGGGCCCACCCGCTACGCCTCCATGCCGACCTTCCGCGGCGCCTCGCCCGACGGCTACAACAGTTACCACGTGCTGCGCGCCGCGGGCCGTGAATGGCTCGTGCTCGCCCTCGACTGGCGGGTGTCGGACAAGGGACTGCGCTGGGCGCAGGGCGTCCTCGACGCGCATCCCACCCTGCCCGCCGTCCTCACCACCCACGATGTCGCCTGGTCGGACGACGAGGGCCGGGCCCATCTGTCGGACAACGGCAAACGCCTGTGGGACGGCCTCGTCCGCGGCAACGACCAGATCTTCCTGGCTCTGGGCGGTCACTACTGGCCGCCGGGACGCACGGTCCTGTCCAACGACGCCGACAACGATGTCCACGTCCACATCACCAACTACCAGGACCGCTACTACGGCGGCGCCGCGATGATCCGCACCTACCGGTTCGACCTGGCCCGCGGTGTCATCGACGTCGAGACCTTCTCGCCGTGGTTCCTCAGCCGCGACCCCGACAAGCGCACCCCCCTGGAGGCCGAGACCGTTGAGCTGACGGGCCCCGTCGACCGGTTCAGCCTGAGCGTCGACTTCGGCGAGCGCTTCGCGGGCTTCGCCCCGGCCGTGCCGCCGAAGCCGCGTCCCGCCTCCGCCGTGATGCCGCGCGGCACGGTCGCGTACTGGCGCTTCGACGCCTCCGGCACGCCCGCGGCCCGGGCCGAGGGCTCGCCCGTCGTGGACGGCACGCTCGTACGGGACCTCACCGGCAACGGCAACGACCTGACCGTGACCCGTCTGCACTCCGAGGGGCCCGACGCGCTCACCTGGTCCGCCGACCACCACCCCGGCCAGCCCGCGCACGCCAGCCTGCGTTTCGACGGCGGCAAGGACCCGGACCGCGCGGCCGTCCTGACGACCGCTGCCCAGGCCGCCCTGAACAGCGCGAAGTTCACCCACGGCTACACCATCGAGACGTTCCTGCGGCTGCCCGAGCCCTTCGAGGGCAACCACGACTGGATGGGCATCCTCAGCTGGGAGGGGCGCAACGGCGACGCGGGCAAGACCACGGGCTGGTCCCCGCTGGAGCCCACCTGCAGCCTCAACCTCTCCCCCGAGAGGTTCCTGCAGTTCGTCGTCTATCCGCAGCGGCAGGACGCCGACCCCACCTCGTGGAGCCACGCCGTGCCGGTGGGCCGCTGGATGCACATCGCCGTCGTCAACGACGGCCACCGCACCGTGATGTACGTGGACGGCTCGAAGATCGCCCGCAATCCCTCGCAGCCGTCGACCGGCATCGCCACGCTCGGCAAGCCCTTCGTCATCGGCGCCACCCAGTTCGACGAACGCTTCGGGCAGGGCTTCTACGGGTGGATCGGCGACACCCGCATCGTGAGCCGGGCGCTGCCGGTACGGGAGTTCCTCGCCCCCTTCGAGTGAGGCGCCCCGGCAGGGCTTCCCCCGCGAGGACGCACATGTGATCGCACCACCACCCAAACCCCGCGATACTCGAACAATCAGAAGGAGACGGACACTCGGAAGGAGACCGGCCGATGACTGCCGACAACCTTGTTCTCGTCCCCGGCGCCACCGGCGACGTGGGCCGCACCGTCCTCGACCTCCTGCGCGCGCAGGACGTGCCGGTGCGTGCGATGGTCCGTCGTGACGACGACCGTGCGGCCGGGCTGCGTGCGCTCGGTGCGGAGGTGGTCGTCGGTGATCTGACCCGGCCCGAGAGTGTCGCGGCCGCGCTGGAGGGTGTCGGGCGGATGTACTTCGCGATGCCCGTGTCGCCGGACCATCTGCTGGCGGCCGCCGTGGTGGCCACCGTGGCGCGCGAGTACGGGAGGCTGGACGGCCTGGTCGGGATGTCGCAGATGACGGTGTCGCAGATGACCGCCACCAGTACCGGGGAGTCGCACCAGCAGCGGCTGCACTGGCTGGCGGAGCAGGTCCTGAACTGGTCCGGCCTGCCGGTCGTACACATCCGGCCGACGTCGTTCCTGGACAATCCGCTGTTCACCACGCTGGCGGCGCGGTCGATCCGGGAGAACGGCACCATCGCCCTGCCGTTCGGCAGCGGGCGTACGTCGCCGGTCGCCGTGGACGACGTCGCCCGGGTGGTCGCCACCGTGCTGCGCGACCCGGCGCCGCATGTCGGGAACGTCTACGAGCTGACCGGGCCCCGCACCGTCGACATGACGGAGATGGCCGAGGAGTTCTCACGGGCGCTGGGGCGTCCGGTGTCCTACACGGACGTACCGCTGGACCGGTGGCGCTCCGAGGTCCTCGCGAAGGCGGGCCTGCCGCCGCACGTCGAGGAGCACATCGCCACCATGGCCCGGCTCCACCGAGAGAACCGCTACGACCGCGCGTCCCACGACGTCGAACGCGTCACGGGCGTACCTGCTCAGACGATCGAGGCATTCGTGGCCGCCCGCAAAGACTTCTACCTGGGCTGAACCGGAGCCGCTCCGGGCCGGGGGGCGAACGTCAGTCCGATGTGGCGGGAGCCGCAGACCCGGGCGGCCATGTCCTCCAGCTCCGCGAGTTCCCCGGCGTCGAGATCGATGGCCGTGGCGGCGACGTTCTCCTCCAGCCGGGCGGCGCTGCGCGTTCCCGGGATGGGGACGAGAGAGACGCCGTGGACGGCGGACCGCCGGTGGAGCCAGGCCAGGGCGATCTGAGCCGCCGTCGCTCCCCTGGCCGCGGCGATCCGGTGGACCGGAGCGAGCAGCTCGGTGTTGCGCCCGGCGTTCTCCCCCGTGAAACGCGGCACCCCCCGCCGGAAGTCGTCGGGGGCGAGCTGGTCCGCGCTGGTGAACCTGCCGGCGAGGAAGCCCCGGCCGAGCGGCGAGTAGGCCACGAACGTCACGCCCAGCTCTGCCGCCACCTCGACGACGTCGGCCTCCACCTCGCGGGAGAACAGGGACCACTCCGACTGCACGGCCGCGATCGGGTGTGTCCGGTGGGCCTCGCGCAGTTGTGCGCCGGTGACCTCGGACAGACCGAGATGGCGGATCTTGCCCTGCTCGACCAGCCCGGCCATCTCGCCGACGGTTTCCCCCACCGGCCTCCCGGGGTCGAGCCGGTGGGCGTAGTAGAGGTCGATGGTGTCGACGCCGAGCCGCCGCAGGCTGGCGTCGACCGCGCTGCGCAGGTGGGCGGGGGAATTGTCGATCCCCCGGTAGTGGGGGTCGTCGGCCTTGCGTACCAGGCCGAACTTGGTGGAGACCAGCACCCGGTCGCGGTGCGCCCGCAGGAACGGGGCGAGCATCTCCTCGTTGTGCCCGTGCCCGTAGCTGTCGGCGGTGTCGAAGAGGGTCACCCCCAGTTCCAGCGCCCGTTCCAGGGTTCTCAGGGATTCCTGCCGGTCGCTGGGGCCGTAGAACTCGCTCATTCCCATGCAGCCGAGGCCCTGTACCGCGACCGGCGGACCCGCTGCGCCCAGCGGGGTGGTGGGCAGCACGCCGGGCGGGGTCATCCGGCCGCTGCTCCGGCCCGCTCGGCCGGCGGACGGGTGTCCGGGGCCGCCCAGTGGGTACCGGCGGCCAGTTCCTCGTCCACCTGTCGCAGGAGTCCGGCGTCGATCTTCCGGATGTCGTCGACCAGGTGCCGTACGCCGGTGGCCTCCATCTCCGCGCGCTGGAAGTTGTGGGGCAGGTCCGCCGGCACGCCGATGAATCCGGCGCCCAGGCGCTGGGTGACCTCGGCCACGCGGTTGATGTCGTCGACGAAGAGGACCTCGTCGAACGCGTAGCCGAAGACGTCCCGGACGATCTCCTTGGTGCCGGGCCGGAAGTCGTTGACGTCGACGTAGGGGATCTCGGCGTCGAAGTATCCGGCGAGGTGGCCGAGGAACCGGTCGAAGGTGTACTCGCGGTTGCGGCCTCCGTAGCAGACGACGCGTACGCCGGCGTCCCGCAGGGTGGCCAGGAGTTCGTCGGCGCCCTCCGTCACCTGGATCGGGTTCTCCTTCAGGTAGTCCTCGCGCTCCTCGAAGAAGGCGTCGATGGTTTCCTTCGCCGACCAGGGCAGCTTGCAGGCAAGGGCCATGTTCTGGCCGGCCGCGAGCTGGGGGGAGCCCCAGACGCCGCGTTCGACGGCCGCGGTGTACTCGCCGCCGTGCCGAGTGACGAAACGTTCGATGACCGGGCTGTAGGTGTCGTTGAGCAGGACGCCGTCGCTGTCCAGCGCGACCAGACGGATCTTCTGCAGCTTCTTCTGCGACTTCTTCATCGGCGTCTCCTGGGACGGTCTGGGAGGGAGGGAGGCAGGTGGGTGGGTGGGTGGGTGGGTGGGTAGGGGTCGGCTGGTTCAGGCAGCGGTCAGCACGAGTGCCGCGTTGTGGCCGCCGAAGCCCAGCGAGGTGCTCACGGCGACGTCGACCGCGGCATGGCGCGGCGCGCCGCTGACCACGTCGATGTCCACCTGGGGGTCGAGCCGGGTCAGGTTGCCCGTCGGCGGGACGCTGTGCCGCTCTATGGCGAGTGCGGTGTACGCGGCCTCGATGGCGCCCGCCGCCGCCAGCGTGTGACCGGTGACGCCCTTCGTCGAGGTCACCAGCGGGCGGTCGCCCAGCACCCGGTGCAGCACGCGCCCCTCGGTGACGTCGTTGAGCACAGTGGCGGTGCCGTGCGCGTTGACGTGGTCCACGTCCGAGGCGCCGAGCCCCGCGTCGGCCAGCGCGGCGCGCAGCGCGCGTTCGATGCCGTGCCCGCCGGGCTC